>CAZAMX010000052.1:0-11056 GCA_964486095.1 uncultured Acetatifactor sp.
CAAAACCGGTTTTCCAAGGATGTTTCCTTGAGAGCCGGTTTGTTTTAAAGTCAGAGTTTGTAAATCAGAGAGGGTTTCATATGAAGTTTTTTAAAATAACAGGGGCTGCCGTGGCATTTTCCCTTATATTCTTTTTTCTGCTCGGTACAAAAGCAACTGCAGCAGAAAGGCTGCAGCCCCTGGACCATACTCCTGTAATTGTCATAGATCCGGGCCACGGCGGCGAGAACCTGGGGACACAAGCAGGGGGAATCTGGGACGAAAAATATATGGATATGGTTACTGCCCAGGCCCTGTATGATGAACTTAAGCTTTACGATAATGTTGAGGTTTATCTGACGCGCACCGTCGATACGGATATGTCCTTTCCGGAACGGGCTGCCTTTGCCAAGAGCGTGAACGCGGACTTCCTTTTCAGTATTCATTATAATGCCTCGGAATATCATGATTTGTTCGGCTCCGAGGTCTGGGTGCCGCTTACGGCTCCTTTTAATAATTACGGTTATCAGATCGGCTATGAGCTCCTTTCCGGAATGCAGGAACGGGGCCTTTTGATCAGAGGAATCAAGACCCGTAAAGGAGAGCGGGGAGAATATTATGCCATTATTCGGGAGACCGTTGCTTTGGATATTCCGGCCGTCATTATCGAGCATTGTCATGTGGATGAGGACAGGGACCGGGACTATTGCGACAGCGAGGAAGACCTGATTCGTTTCGGCAAAGAGGATGCCACGGCCATTGCAAAATATTTGGGCTTAAAAAGCAGTGTGTTGAATGTGGACTACTCAAATTATTCACTGGAAGAGGTGGGAGAGAGTGTTCCCGTCTCGTCTACATTTCGGGACGAGACGCCGCCGGATGTCTGTCAGATCGAATTTGCGGCGGCCGATCATGAGAAGGGAACTTTATCCCTTACCGTAACCGCCGCCGATTATGATTCCCCCCTTTTGTACTATACCTACAGTATTGACGGCGGTGCAACCTTCAGCGAAAGGAATATTTGGCCGGGCAGTGATGTGCTGGCAGGCAGCTATAACGATACCTTTACTTTAACTCTTTCCATTCCGTCCGGCGTAAAACCCTCCGTGATTGTGCGCGCTTACAATATGTTTGACCCTTACACTGACAGTAACCGTTACGACAGTCCGGAAACCTTTTTCCATGGCGGAGAGCCGGACTCGGACACTGCCAATGTATCAGATTCGGAATCCCCGGGGGAAGCGGAAGCCGACAGTTCGGAGGATACGGTGAAAGCCGAAAGTAAAGGGACGGCTTCTGCGGACCTTGAGGCTGTCTCCGGCAGTGCCGTGGCGGCTTCCAAAAAAACGGTCAGCTTTGTTACCTTTTTGGAAATCTGCCTTGTGATTGTCATTCTTCTTTTTGTAATTCTGCTGGTTTCTCAGGGCATCACATACCATAACCGCAAGAAACGCAGACAGCAAAGCAAAGAAAAGCTTCAAAGCCGAACTGCACCTCAAAGCAGGAAGGAAGCCGGGGAAAGCAGGAACCAGCACAGATAAAAAACGCCGCCCAGCAAAGTGAGCATGATTTTATGGCAAATGTAGCTGTCCAGCCTAAGATCCGTGGCACTGATGCAGCTGTAGGTTTGCGCAATGCAGGAAAGGCCGCCGAAGGAAAGCGCCAGCAGGCTGTAGAGCGGCAGGCCGCCGCCCAGCATGGATAGTCCTCCCGTGATTTCCAGTATGGGAGAAATCAGGGCCGGCTCCCTGCCAAGCAGGATATGAAAGGGCAGATTTAACAAATTAAACAGGATCATATACCCGCCAAGCAGCAGCATGCTTTGCAGAGAGGCCTGTACGGATTCGTTGACCGCTCCCAGCAGGCCCTTCGGCTGCCCCAGCCGCCTGCTTTCCGCTGAACAGCTGCGTAGCTCTCCAGCCGGGGAAGCAGCTAAAGATTCCTTCCCCGGGGACAGATCCTGATAAACCGTATAACGCAGCGCCAGTCCATAAAGCAGCGGAATTCCGTACATACCAAACAGATAGGGAACCACCAGTTTCCTTCCTAACAGCGGCAGGACAAAGCTGCAAAAATATACCGGCCCGATATTATTGCAGAAGGCCAGCAAGTATTCTGCTTCCCGCCTGGTGAGCATTTCCCGCTCATAAAGGTCCCCGGTAACCCTTGCACCCATGGGAAAGCCGCAGAGAAAACCCAGCGCCATGCAATAGACCACATTTTTTCTCACCCGGTACAATGGCCCGATCACAGGGTAAAGCACTCCCGCCATTTTCTCCGTCAGCTTCAGCCGGACCATGATGCCGGAAAGAATCATAAAGGGCAGAAGAGAGGGAACCATTTTATATAACCATAGCTCCAGCCCCCGGGTTGCATAAGTCAGGCTTAAGGAAGAATGGCTCAGGATACATATGGTGAGAATCATAAAAAGAAAAGTAACAAACTTCATGACAGCATTTCTCTGTATTTAGGGGAATATTTCTACAATATATGAAATGCTTAAATTTTTTAAAACATCCAAGAACCGCAAATCTGCCGGCAGGCAGGTCACGCAAAATCGGAGAAGGGAACAGATGCGTCTGGATAAATATTTATGCGAAATGAATATGGGAAGCCGCAGTGAAGTAAGGGAGCTGATCCGGCGGGGGCTGGTAACGGTAAACGGCCTCCCTGCCAAGACCGCCGACAGCCGGGTAGATGAAGATGCGGACACCGTCTGTATCAAAGGGCAGAAGCTTATCTTTCGGCGTTATTTCTATTATATGCTGAATAAGCCGAAGGGCTTGATCTGCGCTACCCGGGATAAAATATCCGCCACTGTTATGGAGCTTTTGTCCCCAAAGGACAGACGCCCGGATCTTTTTCCTGCGGGCCGGCTGGACAAGGACACGGAGGGCTTCCTGTTGCTGACAAATGACGGAGAGCTGGCGCACAGGCTGCTTTCCCCCAGAAAGCATGTGGACAAGACCTATCTGGTCACCATGGAGCATGGCCTTTCCGGGGAAGAGATTCAGCGGCTGGAGCAGGGAGTGGACATCGGGGAGGAACGTCTGACTCTGCCGGCAAGGGTTTTACCCGCAGAAGCGGAAAACCAGATTCTGCTTACGATTCAGGAGGGAAAATTCCACCAGGTAAAGCGGATGCTGAAGGCGGTAGATAATGAGGTCACGGCGCTAAAGCGTGTTTCCTTCGGTCCCCTTGCCCTGGATAAGGCCCTGCAGCCGGGAGAGTACAGAGAATTGACACAGGAAGAGGTAACTATTCTTTATGGAACATGAAATGCTAAAGGACATAGACGCGGTTATATTTGACCTGGACGGCTCGCTGGTGGATTCCATGTGGCTGTGGCGCGCCATTGATATTGAGTATTTAGGGAAATTCGGCATTGCCCTGCCGCAGGACCTGCAATCCAGGATCGAGGGCATGAGTTTCAGCGAGACGGCCGTATTTTTTAAAGAAAACTTTCCCATCACCGACTCGCTGGATGAGATCAAGGCCGCCTGGAATCGGATGGCCTGGGACAAATATGCCAACGAAGTGCCATTAAAGCCGGGAATTCCGGAATTTTTAGCTCACTGCCAAAAACGTGGCATCCGGCTGGGCATAGCCACCAGCAACTCCAGGGAGCTGGTGACCAATGTGGTGAGCGTTCACGGCCTGTTAAATCAGTTTTCCTGTATCATGACCGGCTGTGATGTGCCAAAGGGCAAGCCGGCCCCCGATATTTATCTGGCAGCGGCTGATACCCTGAAAGCGGAGCCTGTAAGGTGCCTTGTCTTCGAGGACATCGTCCCCGGCATTCTGGCCGGGAAAGCGGCCGGCATGAGGGTCTGTGCGGTGGAGGATGTCTATTCCGCCCATGACAGAGAGCGCAAAAAAAACCTTGCGGATTACTATATTCGGGACTACAGGGAGCTTATTTAACATGAATGTTATTATTATCACAGGAGCATCATCGGGAATCGGCCTGGAATTTGCAAGGAAAATGGATTCTTATTTTTCCAATATTGACGAATTCTGGCTGGCAGCCAGACGGGAGGATAAGCTGCGGGAGGCGTCGGAGGGCCTGCATCACAAGACGCGGCTTTTCCCTATGGATATAACGGACAGCAAACAACTGGATATGCTGGAGAATACGGTCAAGTCCGAAAAGGCCGTTGTCAGAATGCTGATCAATTGTGCCGGGATCGGGCTTACGGGAAGCTTTATCCGGCAGGACCGTGAGGCGGTATTGGAGATGATCCGCTTAAACTGCATGGCCCTGACGGAGCTTACCGGCCGTATGCTCCCCTATATGCGCAAAAACAGCCGCCTGATTCAAATGGCCTCCGGCGCGGCCTTTCTCCCCCAGCCGGACTTTGCCGTATATGCTGCCTGCAAATCTTATGTCTTAAGCTTTTCCAGAGCCATTGCCAGAGAGCTGAAGCCCCTTGGCATCCGGGTGACCTGCGTCTGTCCGGGTCCGGTGGACACACCCTTTTTGGAGAAAGTAAGACAGGGCAGTGAAACCCTGGCCATAAAAAAGCTTGTGACGGTAAGTCCGGAAAAAGTAGTACAGCAGGCTCTTCGGGATGCTTATTTCCGACGTGAGCTGTCCGTCTGCAGCATTCCGGTCAAGGGCCTGCGGCTGCTCTCCAAAGCAGTGCCTCACAGGGCCATTTTAAATATTATGAAGCAAATGAAGAGAGGATAGCAGTATGCAGATCAAACGCCTGTTTACCACCTACGGAGCAAAAGGGACAGAAAACTACTTAAGCACCCAGAAAAAATATGAAGTTGCAAGAACGCTTATTTATTTTGGCCTATCTGCCGCGCTTTTTATTGCCGGCTCTCTTCAGACAAAAAGCCGGCTCAATCTTTTGACCGTGGCGGCGGTCTTAGGCTGTCTGCCCGCAAGCAAAAGCGCGGTGGCTGCCATCATGTTCCTGCGTTTTAAAAGCTGTGCGCCGGAATGTGCGGAAAAAATCAAAGGGCACAGCCAAGGACTGGCGGTATTGTACGACTGCGTTTTTACCTCTTATAAAATAAATTTCCGAATCAGCCACCTGGCTGTCCGCGGCAATACCGTCTGCGGCTTTTCGGAGGATCCGGACTTTCGGGAAAATGATTTTTATAAACACATCGGCGATATTTTAAAGCTGGACGGTCACAAAGAAGCCACAGTCAAGATCTTTGTCAGCCTTCCCAAATATACGGAGCGCCTGGAGCAGATGAAAGCCCTGGAAGAGGATGAGAGCAAAACATCTGCCGTGATCGAAACCTTAAAAAGCGTCATGCTGTAGAAAGGCGGTTCGCATGCAGTCTGTAATTGTCAAAAAAAATGAGGCCGGACAACGGCTGGATAAGTTTCTGCGCAAGCTCATGCCGATGGCAGGGACGGGCTTTCTCTACAAGATGCTGCGAAAGAAGAATATTACCCTGAACGGGAAACGGGCGGAGGGCGGAGAAATCATTGCCCAGGGAGATACTCTTTCCTTTTTCTTCTCGTCGGAGACCTTTGCTAAAATGACGGGAAGCACAGAGGCTTCGGAAGACCGGGACAGGGAAGCCATACTGCCTTTCAGCCGGAATTCGGCGGCGGAATATATCCGGGCTTACCGCACTCTCTTAAAGTATGGGATTTCCGTTCTTTATGAGGATGATGATATATTAATCGCTGACAAACCGGCAGGCGTTCTTTCCCAGAAGGCGGCAGGGACGGATTGCAGTCTGAATGAATGGCTGATCGGTTATCTTTTAGAAAGGGGCTGCCTTTCCCCGGAAGAGCTGCGCACCTTCAAGCCCTCTGTCTGCAACCGTTTGGACCGAAATACCAGCGGAATTGTACTCTGCGGAAAATCCCTGGCGGGCTCCCAGTACCTTAGCCGCTGGATCAGGGAAAAACGCATTCAGAAGATTTACCGCACTGTCTGCGTGGGAGAAATCAATGAGGAAATTACGCTTCGAGGATACCTGGAAAAAGACTCTGTAAAAAATAAGGTGCAGATAAATCTAAAAACGTCAGCCGAAGAGAGCGCTTTCAAAGCAGGAACAGTACTAAAAGGTAAGGCACGGCAGGATTATATCGAAACAATCTGCCGTCCGCTGGCTGTATCAGGCGGCTTTACTTTGCTGGAGGTAAACCTGATTACCGGCAAGACCCACCAGATCCGTGCCCACCTGGCAAGTATCGGCCATCCGCTGATCGGGGATGCCAAATATGGAGACAGCAGGGTAAACCAATATTTCAGGGAAAAATTCGGCCTGCAATATCAGCTGCTCCACGCATACAGGGCAGAACTGCCGGATCCGGATGAGCCAGAAAAAAGAAAGATAATTCTGGCCCCTTATCCCCGGATATTTTTGAAAATTACGGATGCGCTGGGACTCGGTTCATAATTACAAACTCAGCAATGCTTATCTGCAAACCTTTATAAACCCGAACGCAGGAGACAGGATGAATGGCCACATGGAAAACAAGGGGCTTACGGGGCTCCACCCTTGAGGACATGATTAACCGTACAAATGAAAAATATGCCGAAGCCGGCCTGGCGTTGATTCAGAAGGTTCCCACCCCCATCACCCCCATAAAGATGGATAAGGAGCACCGGCAGATCACGCTGGCCTATTTCGAGCAGAAGAGCACCGTAGACTATATCGGAGCCGTACAGGGGATTCCCGTCTGCTTTGACGCCAAGGAATGCGCGGCAGATACCTTCGCCCTGCAAAATATTCATCCACATCAGGTAGAGTTTATGCGGCGCTTTGAAAAGCAGGGCGGCGTGGCCTTTTTCCTCATTTATTACACCCACAAGGACGTATTATATTACCTTGCTTTGGACATGCTGCTTTTCTTCTGGGACCGTGCCCAGGAGGGCGGCAGAAAAAGCTTCCGCTACGAAGAGCTGAATCCGGAATATATCCTGCCGAAAAAGCACGGAGTATTGGTACCTTATCTGGACATTCTGCAAAAGGACCTGGAGGATAGAAGCCTGGCGGAGACGTAGAAATTTTCTTGACAACCGTATACATTTCCGATATACTACATTTAATTTATTTCTCTGCCATGATAACATGGTAGCACGTTGAATCATTAAAGTGCGTTGAAGTATTAAAGCGAGGATTTTACATGAGTACATTTATGGGCAAGCAGCTGCTGCATACCCCCGAGGGAGTAAAGGATATTTACGGTGAGGAATACGCAAGGAAACTGGAAGTGGAAAGCAGGCTTCATGAAAATATCAGGCTGTACGGGTATGAAGAGATTCAGACTCCAGCCTTTGAATTTTTCGACGTTTTTTCCAAGGAAATCGGCACCACACCCAGCAGAGAGCTGTACAAATTCTTTGACAAGGATAATAATACGCTGGTGCTTCGGCCGGATTTCACGCCTTCCATCGCCAGATGTGCGGCAAAATATTTTGGGGAAGAAAATGTTCCCCTGCGTTTCAGCTATGTAGGAAGTACCTTCACCAATACTTCCGATCTGCAGGGAAAGCTGAAGGAATCCACCCAAATGGGAGCGGAACTCATCGGGGATGATTCCGTGGAGGCCGACGGTGAAATCATCAGCCTGGTAATTAAATCTCTCCTACACGCAGGTCTGAAGCGTTTTCAGGTCACGATCGGCGAGGTGGAATATTTTAAGGGTCTGTGCGAGGAAGCCGGTCTGGACGAAGAAACAGAGATGGACCTGCGGGCCTGTATATCCGGCAAGAACTATTTTGCTGCTCAGGAGCTGCTGCAGGAAAGAGCCGTAGCGGAACCATATCACAGCCGCCTGTTAAAGGTAGCGGATATGTTCGGGGATATGTGTTCCCTGCCGGAAGCAAAGGCAATGGTAAGTAATTCCCGTTCCCTGAAGGCGATAGAGAGACTTGAGAAGCTTTATGAAGTCCTGAAGGCTTACGGTGTGGAGGAATACATTTCCTTTGACCTGGGGATGTTGAGTAAATACAAATATTACACAGGTGTCATTTTCAAGGCATATACCTATGGCGTAGGAGATGCGGTTGTCAAGGGAGGCCGATATGACAGTCTGCTGCGCCAGTTTGGCAAGGAGGCTCCCGCTGTTGGCTTCTGTATGATAATTGACAGCATTCTGGAGGCCCTTTCCCGACAGAAGGTCAAATTACCCTTACAGGAGCCCGCTCAGATCGTTTCCTATGGACCTGATAATTTTGCTGAGAAGCTTGCGGAAGCACAGAGGCTGCGGGCGGAGGGACATGCGGCGGTGCTGATGAGGGCTGATACATAAAATAAGTTGCCGCCATGTTTCTTAGCGGTGCATAATCTCTGTGGGAGGATAGAAAAAAGGATGGAAATCGATAAAATGAACGAGGAAAGATACCTGACCTTTGCCCTGGGAAAGGGACGCCTTGCAAATAAAGCCCTGGAGCTGTTTGAAAAAGTTGGCATCCCCTGCGAAGAGATGAAGGACAAATCCTCCAGAAAGTTGATTTTTGTGAATGAAGAGTTAGGCTTACGCTTTTTCCTGGCCAAAGGCCCCGACGTGCCCACCTATGTGGAGTACGGCGCGGCGGATATTGGCATTGTGGGGCGGGACACCATACTGGAGGAAAACCGCAATGTATACGAGGTGCTTGACTTAGGATTCGGAAAATGCAGAATGTGCGTCTGCGGCGCGCCTTATGCCGGAGAGCTGCTGCAGCACCATGAGCGCATCCGTGTGGCCAGTAAGTATCCGAACATTGCCAAGGATTATTTTTACAATAAAAAGCATCAGACCGTGGACATCATCAAGCTGAACGGCTCCGTGGAGCTTGGCCCTTTGGTAGAGTTATCGGATGTGATCGTTGATATTGTGGAGACGGGCTCCACCCTGCGAGAGAACGGGCTGGAGGTGCTGGAGGAGGTTTGTCCCCTTTCCGCCAGAATGATCGTCAATCCGGTGAGTATGCAGATGGAGACGGAGCGGATTAAGAGCCTGGTAAACCGACTGCGGGAGGAAATCGTCAGTATTTTGTAGAGTTTAAAAAAAGGTGAAGCAATCCCGATGAGAAAAGAACCATTTTACAGGCTGACAAATGTCTTTGAAGGAAGTGATGAATATTATTTAAGATTGATATAATTATCAGAAAATATCAGGAAAGGTATGGATAAATATGAAAACAGTAGCATTAACCAAAGAAACAAAACAGGGAATCCTGGACAATCTGTTAAAGAGAAGTCCTAACAATTATTCCGGGTATGAGGATACCGTCAATGAAATCATTGCAAACGTGAAAGCAAAAGGAGATCAGGCGCTCTTTGACTACACCTTGAAATTTGACAAATTTGCCTTAAATGCAGAAAATATCAAGGTAACCCGGTTCGAGATTGACGAAGCCTATACAAAGCTGGATTCCGGACTTACAGAGGTAATCCGCAAGGCTGCGGAGAATATTCGCGCTTTCCATGCAAAGCAGCTCCGTAACAGCTGGTTTGACGCCAAAGAGGACGGCACCATTTTAGGAATAAAAATCACCGCTATCGGTAAGGCCGGCGTATATGTCCCCGGCGGCAAGGCGGCTTATCCCTCCAGCCTGCTGATGAATGTAATCCCTGCCAAGGTGGCAGGAGTATCCGAAATTGTTATGGTCACCCCGCCGGGAGCGGACGGACATATCAATCCGGGAACCTTGGTGGCAGCCGATATTGCGGGAGTGGATACCATTTACCGGGTGGGCGGCGCGCAGGCAGTTGCGGCCCTGGCCTTTGGCACCGAATCTGTCCCTAAGGTGGACAAAATCACGGGCCCAGGCAATATTTTTGTGGCTCTGGCAAAAAAAGCCGTATATGGCTATGTAGGGATTGATTCCATTGCCGGCCCCAGCGAAATCCTGGTGCTTGCGGATGAGACGGCCAACCCGAAATATGTGGCGGCAGATCTGCTTTCCCAGGCGGAGCATGACGAACTTGCCAGCGCCATTTTAATTACTACCTCTAAGGAGCTGGCAGAGAAGGTTTCCGCCCAGGTGGAGGTATTTACCGCGCAGCTGGAGAGAAAGGAAATCATCCGCAAATCCCTGGACAATTACGGCTACATCCTGATTGCGGAAACCATGGAGGACGGAATCGAAGCGGTAAACGAGATTGCTTCCGAACACCTGGAAATTCTGACTGCTGATCCTTTTCAGACCATGACAAAAATCCGCAACGCGGGAGCCATTTTCCTGGGCGAGTACGCCTCCGAACCCCTGGGAGACTATTTTGCGGGACCGAACCACATATTGCCCACCAACGGTACCGCCAAGTTCTTTTCTCCTTTAAACGTGGATGATTTTAGGAAGAAGACCAGCATCATTTCCTATTCCAGGGAGGCTCTTGAAAAAGTACATCAGGACATTGAAACCTTTGCGGAGAGCGAGGGGCTGACGGCTCATGCTAACAGCATAAAGGTAAGGTTTCAGCAATGATTGAAGAAAAGGCATGGTAAATAATATGAGTAGAATTGCTGAAATTCAGCGGAAAACAAAAGAAACCGACATTTGTGTCACCATTGAATTGGACGGCACCGGAACGGCCAAGATCTCTACAGGAATCGGCTTTTTTGACCATATGCTGGAGGGGTTTTCCAGGCATGGCCTTTTTGATCTGAACTGTCAGGTTAAGGGCGACCTTCATGTGGACGGCCACCATACAGTAGAAGATACCGGCATCGTTTTAGGGCAGGCCATTGCAAAAGCCCTGGGAGACAAAAAAGGCATCCGCCGTTATGGCTCCTTCATCCTGCCCATGGATGATGCTCTGGTGCTGTGTGCCGTGGATCTCTGCGGACGGCCTTACTTTAACTTTGACTGTGTTTTCCCTACGGCACAGGTGGGAGACTTGGATACCCAGCTAGTCAGAGAATTTTTTTATGCCGTATCCTACAGCGTGGGGATGAACCTGCACCTTAAGCTGTTGGACGGCATGAATACCCACCATATGATTGAAGCCATGTTTAAGGCCTTCGCCAAGGCTCTGGAACAGGCGGCTGCCTTAGATCCCAGAATTCCCGGGGTCTTAAGTACCAAGGGCAGCCTGTAAAACAAGAGAGAAAGGTTAAATGATAAAATGACTGTTAAGAAATTTGTTCCCTGCATTTATCTCTGCC
>CAZAMX010000053.1:0-11052 GCA_964486095.1 uncultured Acetatifactor sp.
CTGACAAATTCTCATATTTTATGCACTGATTTTCAGGATATGTTTTTCCCTCTCTCTCTATGCCGTCCCGCCGGAAGCTGTACCAGGATCACCGCTCCGAATACCAGCACGCAGCCTAAAATCTGTCTGCCTGTCATTGTCTGATCCGTCTTCAGAAAGCCGATCCGATACGCAGCCCAGGCGGACACTGTGGCAAACACCGATTCCAGGCTTAACAGCAGCGCCGCCACTGTGGGATTCACCTCTTTCTGCCCTATGATCTGCAGGGTGTATGCCACCCCGCAGCTCAGCACTCCCGCATAGGCCAGCGTTCCCGCGCCATCCCAAAGCTGTCCCCAGGTGGGCTGCTCCCAAATAAACGCCCCGCCGGTACAAAGGATTCCGCAGACCGCAAACTGAATGCAGGAAATCATCACGCCGTCTGCCTTTGGCGAAAAAAAGTCCACCAGCAGAATATGCGCCGTAAACACAAGGGCACAGCAAAAAACCAGGCTGTCTCCCCTGCCCAAAGAAAGACGTTCCGTCATACAAAGCAGATACATTCCGGCCGCCGCCATTACCGCTCCCACCCAGACGATTTTTGATGCCCTGCGCCCGAAAAAAATCCCCGCGATGGGGACGAAAATAATGTACAGCGTGGTGATAAATCCCGCTTTTCCCACTGTGGTATATTGCAGCCCGAATTGCTGAAGAGTACTTGCCGCCGTCAGAGCAAGACCACAGCAGATCCCGCCCCGAAGGGTTATCCTCCAGTCCGTATTTCTTCTTTTTTCCCTGTTCAGCTTCCCTGTCACAAAAAGATAAAAGACCAGCACCAGGGCGCCGATCAATGAACGGACGCCATTGAAGGTCAACGGCCCCATATAGTCCATGCCCTTACTCTGAGAGACAAACGCCATACCCCAGATTAAAGCTGCCAACAGCAAATAAAGGCTGCCGGATACTCTTGTCCCACGTTTCATGCCAAAGCCTCCGTGATCTCGGCCACAATCTCCCGCAGCATCCTGCCCTCGCATTCTACCGTCAGATGAGCATATTTTTCATATAAGGGACAGCGTTCCTCATACAGACCCTCCAGCGTCTGTCCCGGCCGCAGCGTCACTCCCCGTTCGTTTAAGTCTCCCAGACGCATCCGCAGTTCCTCACAGGGCAGCTTTAAATAGACCATAATGCCCCTTTCCCGCAGATGTTCCATTGCTTCTCTGCCGTAAACGGCACTGCCGCCTGTGGCGATGACGCATCTTTCCTCCTCCAGGGAAGCGTTCACCTCATTCTCCAGCTGCCAGAAGCCCTCTATCCCTCTTTCTTCAATCAGCTCATGAAGCAGCTTTCCGTATCTCTCCTGAATCACCAAGTCCGAGTCCACAAAGCGGTAGCCTATTCTTTTTGCCAGCACTACCCCCACCGTACTCTTGCCAACTCCCGGCATTCCGATCAAAATCACTGTATTCTTCATAAATCCGCTCCTCTCAGTCAGTCAAAAAAACTCGCGGCATTCGCCAAACGGATGCTGCGAATAAAAAGGCTGCCACACCACCTTAAATAACCGGTGTGACAGCCCTTGAACTGACCTGTTTAAACCTCCGCAATTACCTCTATCTCACAAAGCACATTCTTCGGAAGTGTCTTCACCGCCACGCAGCTCCTGGCAGGTTTCTCCGTAAAGTACCGTGCATAAACCTCATTAAAGGCTGCAAAATCGCCCATATCCGCCAAAAAACAGGAAGTCTTTGCCACTCTTGTATAATCCGTTCCTGCAGCAGCCAGCAGCTCACCGATATTCCTGCAGACCCGCTCCGCCTGGGCTCCAATATCAGTTCCCTCAATCTCGCCCGTAGCCGGGTCGATGGGAATCTGTCCCGAGGCAAAGAGCAGACCGTTCACAATAATTCCCTGAGAATACGGCCCGATGGCCGCAGGTGCCTTTTCCGTTGAAATTTTCCGTAACATATTTTGATCTCCTTTTCTTCCGCCATATTTTTGTTCTCGGCGGCATTGCTTTTCTTCTTAAAGCCCGCCGGCATCCTCAGCTTTCCACATCCGGCTCGTCAAATTCCGCCGTGACATAAAATCCTCTCGTGTTTTCAATGACCTCCGCCACCACGCCTTCGCTGCTCCTTAAACGATCTCTAAAAGGGATATTAGCCGACATGGCAAGGGCCGGATCTATTGTGTAATAATAATTGCTGGGAAGCACGCCCTCCGTCACGGTGATCTTCTGTCCGGCTTGCAAAAGCCCGGGCCGCTCCATCTTAAATTCCATTCTGCGCAGACTGATCACTCTCCTTTTCCCGACGGCCAAGCCGCCCGGCTTTTATTTGCGTAATTTATTATAGCTCATTTTGTACTTACCTTTCAACTAAAATATTACTCCTTACCCTGATGTATATTGTCAGGATGATGGGCAACCGCGAACCACTCATACCTGTGTACGGTAAAGCCCTTCTCTTCGTACAGCGTCCAGTCCGCATTCTTACCCAGTATGTATGTGGCATTAACATCCGGCGCCTCCGGATCAAAATCACAGCTGTAACGTCCAAAGGACTTTGCCTCAAGATACGGACTGGGATACACATAGTACTCCACGGTATCCATAAACTCCCGCACATCCACCTGGGCCAGAAACAGGATTCTGGGATGCTCGATGCCCCGGCTGTAATAAATCGGTCCCTCATAGGCAACCGCCTCTTCCACGGCGGACTTAAGACCGCGGCAGAAATAATAATCCATCAGCTCCGAATATTCCGTAAAATAATAAGCCTCAAAACCGATAAACATAACCAGATAGTAAATAACCGGCAGAAGCAGCTCTTTTAGATTGATTAATTCAAAAAGCCAGTACACGCCAATAGCGGCAACGATCACCATGGGGAGAAACAAAATATTAGTGCGGTTAATATTCGTACGAACCTGCAGCAATCCCTGCATGATCCCTCCCGCCACCTGAAGCAGCAGCAAAAATTCCGGAACAGCTTCTCTTTTCAAGACCTTTTTCAGGCTCCTCCGCACACAGCGGTATACTCCCAGCAGAAAGAACGCTAAGGTTCCGGCATAATAAATTCCATACTTTTCCGTACCGTTAAGCGGAATATTATCCGACTGTATCTTCATGAGGTGCCAGACATCTTTTGCTCTGGTCACAATATTCCCCGAAAACATTTCATCGCTCCGCATATACAGCATCTTAGGGATAGAAAGAAAGGGAAGGCGGATTTCCTGAATAACGTCCATGTTTACCAGCAGGAATAGGATCAGCGGCAGAGCCATCACGCCCAGAATTATTACAGATATAACCACATACCTGTCAATATTAAGCTTCTTCACATATACTCCGTACAGGAACTCAAAAAGCACAAGAAACGGCACGATTGTCCATATCGTTGCATAGCAGTACAGGGAAAGCCCATACATCAGGGAAGAAAGCATTAAAAACTTATGATTATCCAGACCCCGCACATAAAAGTACAAAGCAAAAATCAAAAAGCCAGGCGCAAGATTCGCATCCAGTCCCCAGCGGGACATAGTAATATGCCATGGACAGATCGCCAGCAAAAACAGAGCCAACAGAGCAATCTTCTCCTGAAACATTCTTTTAACCAACAGATATACCACCCACAGCGTCAGGCAGGAAACAATCAGCTGGGGCAGCCGAATAACCCATATTTTAGCTCCGAATACAGCCATGAACGGCATCATCAGATAAGTGTTTAGAGCGCTCATCCCGCTTCCCCAGGTATACAAATATACCGGGAAACGATACCCCGCCGAATCAACGCCGAAATGCAGCATGGAATAGGCCTGATAGCCCGCAAATGCCTCGTCCTGGTTAATATCGCCGGGAACCACGCCAAAACCGATCACGCGAGCGGCAATTCCTGCAGCCATCAGGAGTACAAAAAAGATCCGGGTATAATTTTTTGACTTCAAATTAAACTTCCATTCCATAACGTCCATAACGCCTTTGATTATAGCATATTCGCCTCTATTTGTACACAAAAACAGGTTTTACTCCCAGCTTAGGAAGATTGGCTGCTTCACCAGAATGCCGTTGCCCAGGCTTTTCAAAAATTCCAGGCTCTTCTCTCCCCTGTTGCAGAGAGTACGTGTAACCTCTCCCTGCTCGCTTTCCGCTTCCAGCATCAAATAGGCGGTTTCTTCGGGTATCTTCAGTTCCCATTGCCCGTTTTCTTCCATTTTCAAAAGCTCTTTTTCGGTCATGACCTTGTCTATACTGTTATCCTCCTTAAAAAACAGCAGGCGGTAAGCTGCCGGCAGCTCCGCAAAGGTAATGTGGACCGTAAAACTGCTGCCGGTCACGGATTCCTGATCCTTGCCCGTAATCTTCCTGTCCCAGGACAGGGTATGAGTGAAGGATGCCCCTTCTGTCTCTTCGGCATATGATAATCCGTTCCCCGGCTGCAGATAAACATCTCCCTGTTCTGTCTGGTAAACCGGATTAAAATAAAAGCACCTCGGACCCTCCCGGCTTACATAGATGGTTGTCTCAATCAAATCCTTGTCCCCTGTTTCCCAGTAAATATCCGAAAAGGCATCATCTGAGATTCCGTAAAAACAATTACCTCCAAGGGCTTCCTCCCGCACCTGGATACTATAGATTCCATAGCCTTCCATTCCCTCAAAAACAACGTCCTGCAGACTCGTTTCATCAAAGATAAGCCTGCCCGGAATCCCTTCCCGGTTTTCTTTTATCACTATTTCTCCGTCAGGCCTCATGACCAGCTCCGGCACACCGTTGTCCAGATGCTGTTTGGTTACAAAAACTCCCACCAGCCTGTCTTCCTGTGGATTCTGTGTCCTGGCTTCTTCCAGGGCAAGACTGCAGCCGGAAAGAGCACAGACAGAAAGCACTGTAATCAGGGCAATGTACTGCTTCATCCTGCTCCCCCGCCGGCCCCGCATATCCGCTGTTTTTATGATGTTTTCACCTTTTCCGCTTCTTTCCATCGTCCAATCCCCTCCGCTTTTCGGCTCTCCCTATCCTCATGCCTGGTCCCGCCCCATTTCTCTGCGCTCCCGCTTTTTCCTTTACGTCTGATCGATTTCTCCGTCCGGTCCGCCTTCCTCCAGCTTACCGTCAAATTTCAAAATATCTCCCACATCACACTGCAAATAGTAACAAATCCTGTTGATCGTGCCAAAACGCACCCCTTTAGCCTTCCCGCTGCGAAGAATAGACAAATTTGCCTCCGTTATATCCACCAAACCGCATAGCTCTTTAGCGGTCATATGACGCGCACGCAGAATCTCATCCAGATAAATTCGTATTCCCATAATTCCCCTCAAATAAACAGTTTGTTATCTTCCTGCAGCTTTTTACCTTCCAGCCAAAACCTTGATAACAGCATCAGCCCCAGCATGACGATTATCTGTCTAAAAGGAAAAATAAGGGCATAGTTACTGCTGTAGATATACCCGGCAAGAAGCAGCTGCAGCAGGTTAATGCACATATTGGTTACCAGAATTGCTCCCAGGAAATACCCGCATAATTTTTTCAGGCCCTGCAGCTGTTTCAGACTCTTTTCATGAAAGCTGTCCTGTTCGCAGCTAACCAAAAAACGGATCACCGCCGCACACAAGATTGATTCCAGTATTTCCGGCAGGTACCGGCAAATCGTCTGCACCGCCAAAAATAAGCGGCTCAAACCTATGCTCCTTTCTGAAATACCGCCAAAGCTCGAATCTAACAGCCATTCGCGGCCGGTCTCCGACGCATACGTCCCCACGGCTCTCCAATCTTCCAAAAGCTCAGCACTTCCCTGAAATAAGACCCCTGCCGCAGTCAATACCGCATATATCCCCAATAAGATCTCCAAACTGCGCAAAAGACTCTTCCTCCCCGTCTTTATGCCGCTCCCCAGGAAACGCAGCAAAAGCCAGCTTAACAGCACGCTGTCTATCGTCAGGGCAAAAGCCCATTTCCCCATATCTCCCAAACCGGCCGGAAACAGGTACACCTCCAGATAAGAAGGATTTACAAAAAACCAAAGACCTGCAGATAGCACAAGGCTAAGAAGCGGCAGCAGCAGATCTGCCCGGCTGTTTTTTCTTCGTAAGGCAAGCACCCCCCAACAGATCAGCGGACTTCCTCCCAGCGCGGCAAACAAAGCCCAGGCTGCCGCATTTCCCGCCGTGCCCGCCAGCGATAATCTTCTTAAGCAAATTCCTGCCTGCTCCCAGGGAAAAGCAATATACTCCATATTTCCTCCTAATGCCGAATTATTGTTTCACGATAATCTTCTGCATTAAAAATACACCAAAAATTATCGTTTGTCAATAATTTTTGGTGTACTATAATTTTAATTGTATCAGTTCAGCCTTGCAGCAAGTCACGCCACCTGGGGCAATAACTTCCTGCTCAGGCGGCTGATATGCTCTACTCAAACAATACTTCGGCCTCCCCGCTGCCCGCAAAGCTGATTGTCAGATGTTTTCCGTCCTTCATCCGGCACTGCTGCTCCTGCCCTCCGCTCAATACCTTAATCGGTCGGGTCACGTTCATCAGTTCTACCGTACAGGGCTTTCCGGCAGTTACCCCGATCTTACATGTGTTCCCGCTTCTTGTTACCGTCACCCGGGATGTCTCGTTGGCATTCTCGTCATATACCGCACTGGCAAGAGTCTGTCCTTCCTTTACACGGTATACCCTAAAGGTTACACCGTCTGCATAGTCATAGACCGCATTCTCATTATGCGCGCCGTTTGCTACAATGCTGCCCTCCTTCGCATAAAGGGGAATACTCAGATAACCATGCTTCTCCCTGTACCACTTTCCGCCTTCTCTTTCCTCACCGGTAAGATAGTTGGTCCAAATGCCCTCCGGAAGGTAATATTCCGCCATACTGTCCTCGTTGAAGATCGGCGCCACCAGCAGCGAATCGCCCAGCATATATTGTGTGGCAAGGTAGGAACAATTCCTGTCCTCCGGGAATTCCAGAGGCATACTGCGCATCATGGGAATACCCGTCTTTGAGGTTTCCACCGCATTGCGATATAAATAGGGCATCAGGGATGCTTTCAGCTGTGCAAAATAGCGCACCACATCCACCGCTTCTTCATCATATGCCCAGGGCACGCGGTAAGACGTGGAGCCGTGAAGCCGGGAGTGGGTGGAGAGCAGGCCGAAGGCACACCACCTTTTGTAAACATCCGGTGTAGAGGTACTCTCAAACCCGCCGATGTCGTGGCTCCAGAAGCCAAATCCCGAACTGGTCAGGGACAGCCCGCCCCGCAGACTCTCTTCCATGGACTCATAGTCGGACCAGCAGTCACCGCCCCAATGCACAGGAAACTTCTGCCCCCCTACTGTAGCCGAACGGGCAAAGAGAATGGCCTCCTTTTCTCCCTTCTTCTTTTTAATGACATCATAAACCGTCTTATTATAAAGATAGGTATAATAATTGTGCATCTTTTGAGGGTCTGAGCCATCGTAATATACACAATCCGTAGGAATCCTCTCGCCGAAATCGGTTTTAAAGCAGTCCACTCCCATGTCCATCAGTGCTTCCAGCTTGTCTGCATACCATTTGCACGCCTGCGGATTGGTAAAGTCCACGATAGCAAGTCCCGGCTGCCACATATCCCACTGCCACACGCTGCCGTCAGGACGCTTTAAAAAGTAACCGCCTTCCACTCCCTCTTTAAAAATGGAAGACTCCTGCCCCACATAGCTGTTGATCCAGACACAGATCTTCAAGCCCTTGTCATGAAGCCTGCGCAGCATTCCCTCCGGATCAGGAAACACTCTGGAATCCCATGCAAAATCACACCAGGAAAAATCCCTCATCCAAAAGCAGTCAAAATGGAACACAGAAAGCGGAATCTTCCGGTCCAGCATTCCGTCCACAAAGCTGTTCACGGTAGCCTCATCATAATTGGTGGTAAAAGATGTAGACAGCCACAGCCCAAAGGTCCAGGGCGCAGGCAGGGACGGCTTACCCGTCATATCCGTATATCTGACCAGCACTTCCTTAATGGACGGGCCGTTAATCAGGAAATAATCAAAACTCTCACCCGCTACGGTAAAGCCCACCTTCGTCACCATCTCGCTGGCCACCTCAAAGGAAACACGCTCCGGGTGATTCACAAACACACCGTAGCCCTTGTTGGAAAGGTAGAAGGGAATATTCTTATACGATTGCTCCGTGCTGGTGCCCCCGTCTTCATTCCAGATGTCGATACTCTGACCGTTCTTGACAAACGCACCGAAACGTTCGCCCAGCCCATAAATCAACTCGCCTACCCCCAGGGAAAGCTGTTCCCGCATATAGGCATCGTCCTGCCTGCTGTTATAGGCGTCTCCTTTCCAATCCGTCTTCATATAAGCCAGATCCTTCGCTCCGCTGGATGTCAGCTTTTCCTCCCCCCGGAAGAAGGTGATGGCCCCGTTCTCTTTACGGACCTCCACTCGAAGACTGCCGTTTTTTACCGTCAGCTTTTCTTTTGTATCCTCGACCTCCATGAGCCCGCTCACGGGCTCTGCAATTTCAAAGGAAGGAGCCTTGCGCTGTACCCCCATATAGTGGAAGGTCCGAACACGCAGAACCTCCGGATAAGGCGCGGAAATCTGAATTGTGAGGTTAATGCCTCCCAATGTTGCTCCCCTGCTGGTAATCCTGCCGGTAGGCGCGCAGAGCGTCACCTGCTCCTGCTCTACCTTGGTAAAATACACCTCCGCCGGTGAAAAGCACGCAGTACCTTCTTTTTGCAGCCAACAACCATTACTAAATTTCATACTGTTCCTCCATTCCGTGAACGTTTTTTAGAATTAAGATCATTATACCATGATTACTTTCAGAAAAAACACCTCATAAATCCCACAAAAAGTACGATAAGAATTCGACAACCGCCGGAACTTAATCCCCCTGTTTCCAATTCAGCTTTTCGAACCTGGCCCAGCGTCCGTCCTCGTCCACGGCATACAGGCCCATGACAACTCCGGTAAAGCCGCCTGCCACCTCAGATGAAAGGTACTTCGTCCTGGCTCTGCCAAGACTCTTTCTGATACCGTCAACACAGCAGAAAAACTCATACCATTCCGCATTAGAACAGACCTCCAGCTCTGCCGCCCCCGAAACCGTCTGTTCCCCGGCAATGGCTTCTGCATCTCCCACATGCAGCCGCAGAATAACCTTTATACCGTTTTCCTCCCTGATTCTTGCCAGATCATAATGCTGACTCTCATCCATATAAAAGGTGATACCTGCCTCGGCCGCATCCCCGGACACCTTCACATACAGTCTTGTGTCAAACTCCGACTGACGCACCCCTATAAAAGTAGGACTGTCTGCCTCATTCAAGGTGATCGGCGTGCCGCGCAGGGCTATCCCCCCGTCCTCATCTCTGTAATTTTCTTCTTTTCGATCCCGCAGATAGATCCACCGCATATTCTCCAGACCGCCTGCAAAAGAAAAGTCATATTGCCGCCTGTTCTGCTGCGCGGCTTTCACCGGCAGCTCTATCCACTGATTTACCACTCCCCTGTCACCTGCGGTAAACCAGCCGTCCGCCTGCCAATGCACCGGTGCAAGAAACACTTCCCGGCCCAAATGGTGAAACGGGCTCCAGTCTCCCGACTGCCGAAAGCCAAGACACAATATAAACCAGTTTCCGCTTTCAGCCTCTATCAAATCCCCATGCCCGATGCCCTGTATCCGATTTTCATTTCCGCCCTGATTCCGGTTTGTCAGCACCGGATTTCCCGGATAAGCTTCAAACGGTCCAAAAGGATAGCGGCTTTTGGCATAGGTTATCATATGCCCATATTCCGTACCGCCCTCCGCTGCCATGAGATAATACCATTCCCCAATGTGGTACAGATGGGGAGATTCCAAATATCTGCCCCCGCTTCCACTCCAGATGGGAATACTGTCCGTCAGCTTTCTTCCCGTCCGAATATCAATCTCACACTGCAGGATACAGCCTTTGCCGTTTTCATCAGTACCATTGCTGGTAAAATATACCTTATCGCCGTCAAAAAGCAGCGAGGGGTCAATACCGGCCTGATCTACAAATACAGGCGCAGACCAGTCGCCCCCAATTTGATTGGTTGAAACATAAAAATTTCGTCCAAAGGTATTGTTATTGGTCACCATGTAAAAGGTGCCGTCATGATACCGCAGCGTAGGCGCAAACACCCCTCCTGAGCTGTTAATCTTATGAAGCTCCACCTGATCCAGTCTGGTCAGGCAATGTCCCACCTGCTCCCAGTTCACCAGATCTTCACTTTCAAAAACCGGCACCCCCGGAAAATATTGAAATGAACTATTTGCTATGTAATACTTTCCGTTTGCCTTACAAACACTGGGATCCGGATAAAATCCCCTGATGACCGGATTTTCTATTTTCATTATGATACCCTCCTGCCGGCTTGACGTCTCAAACTTAATACCTCTTAGGCAGTGTTTAGGACTGTCGTCAGACTCTGTGAATATACATTCTTGACAGCTCAGGCTCTCCGTCTCCCTGCACCATGCAAAAAAATTCCCAGCCGTAGCGCTCATAAAAAGAGGTGTGATCTGTTAGAAGATATAATGTATCTATTCCCTTCTCCTTCATATCGGCACACACATAATTTAATAAGGCTCCCGCTACTCCCCTTCCGCGGTGGTCGCTCTCCGTGTATACCGCGCAGACGTTGGGGGTTAAATCCTTTCTGTCATGAAAATCATTCTCGATCACTCCCAGCCCCCCAATGATCCGGTCTTCTTCCATCGCCACATACCACTGCGGCACCGGACTTCTTTTGGCCAGACACTCTTCCATGCTTTCCATATAGGCAGTGAGCGGAATATTCCATTTTTCATGAAACCACCGAGCCGCCTGTTCCTTTATCTCCGGCTTGTCCGTCAGCCGTATTATCCTAAGCTTCACCGCAGCCATTCATTTTATCCTTTCCATATGTATTCAAGGACTATGGTACCATAGTCCTTGAATTTCCGCAACTGTTCTGTTCCGCCGTAAATATTCCGGCGTAACAGTTCAGCCTTGCAGCAAGTCACGCCACCTGGGGCAATAACTTCCTGCTCAGGCGGC
>CAZAMX010000054.1:0-10620 GCA_964486095.1 uncultured Acetatifactor sp.
GATTTATATTAAAGCAGTTTGACGAGCATCCCGCATGGACTAACGACAGGATACCGGGAGAGTTTACCCTGATAGCAGAGAGAGGGTAACATGAGAGCAGGGCGGTAGGAGCAGGGCGGAAGGAAGTATATGAATGTATATGAATAAGGAAAAGAAAATCCGCACGGTAAGAAGGATTCTTCTTGTGGTGATTGCGGTATGCCTGCTCCTGCTGGGCCGGGAATATGATCAGTCCAGGCAGCAGCGGATACAGCAGGAGAGTCTGAGGGCTAAGATACATGAAGATGCGGCGGATAGAACAGATGAGGAAGGAGCTGCCGTAACGGGCTTTCCTTTTCCGAAGCAGAGGATCGAATACAGACCGGGAGAAAACAGACTGCAGGCCTATGGGGCGAGGGGGGAAGAGGCGGAGCAGGTCCCTGTTATGCTGAGTAAATATACAGAGCTATATGAAGAAAATCATGATCTGGCGGGATGGCTTTCCATAGAGGATATGGCAATAGATTATCCCGTCATGCAGTGTGAGGATGATGAGTATTATCTGCATCATGATTTTTATGGGAAGGACAGCAAATACGGGTGTTTGTACGTGCGGGAACAGGCAAATCTGGACGCGGGGACCAATTTTGTTATATACGGGCATAACATGAAGGACGGTTCCATGTTTGGCGATCTGGACCTGTATCTAAAGGAAGACTTTTTCCGGGAGCATACCAGGATTTCCTTTGACACCCTTTATGAAGAGCGTATATATGAGATATTGGCGGTATTCCGCTCTCAAGTATATAATGCGGAGGAAGATGTATTTAAATATTATCAGTTTTACCAGGCGGACACCCAGGAAGAATTTGATGAGTTTTACAGAAACATTAAGGAGCTTTCCCTTTATGACACAGGGGTGGAGGCACAGTTCGGAGATACCTTCCTGACATTATCCACCTGTGCCTATCATGTAAAGGACGGGCGGCTGGCAGTGGTGGCCAAGAGGATTGCGTGAAAGGAATGAAGATGTATGAATGGAGAGCGGAAGCTTTGCCCCGTGGCATCAAAGTGCGGCGGATGCCAGTGGATTGACAGGGAATATAAGGAGCAGCTGGAAGCCAAACAGATGCGGTTCCGCAAATTGATGGAGCCGTTCTGCAAACCGGAAGCCATGATCGGCATGGAACAGCCGAAACATTACCGTAACAAGGTACATGCCGCTTTTGGAGAGGATAGAAAGCATAATATTATCTCCGGCATATATGAGGAAAGGAGCCATCGGATCGTGCCGGTGGACAGCTGCCTGATTGAGGACAAAAAGGCCGATGAGATTATCGTTTCCATTCGGAAATTGTTAAAGTCCTTTAAAATACGGCCTTACAATGAGGATACAGGCTATGGACTGCTGCGGCATGTGTTGATCCGCACCGGCCGGATTACAGGACAGATCATGGTGGTTTTGGTGCTTTCTTCGCCGGTCATGCCTTCAAAAAATAATTTTGTGAAGGCTCTGCTGAAGCTGCATCCTGAGATCACCACCATCGTGATAAACGTAAACGATAAGGACACCAGCATGGTCCTTGGGGAGAAGGAGCAGGTTGTTTACGGAAAGGGTTATATTGAGGATGAGCTCTGCGGCAGGCGGTTCCGCATTTCCCCCAAGTCCTTTTATCAGGTGAATCCGTTACAGGCAGAAAAGCTGTACAGGAAGGCTGTTGACTATGCGGCTCTCACAGGAAAGGAGACGGTGATAGATGCCTACTGCGGCACCGGCACCATCGGCATTACAGCGGCGGAGGGAGCAGCCAGGGTCATAGGGGTGGAGCTGAATCCGGATGCCGTGAAGGATGCCAGAAGCAACGCAAAGAGTAACCGGGTGGAAAACATAGAATTTTACCAAAATGATGCCGGAAAGTTTCTGGTGAACATGGCAGAGCAGGGCATGAAGGCGGATGTGATTCTGATGGATCCGCCCCGGAGCGGCAGCAGCGAGGAATTCTTAAGTGCGGTGGTCAGGCTGGCTCCTGAAAGGGTGGTATATGTTTCCTGCAATCCGGATACCCTGGTAAGGGACCTGAAGTATTTGAAGCAAAAAGGTTATGCGGTGCAAAGGTGTGCGGCGGTGGACATGTTCCCTTTTACTCAGGAAATTGAGAGCGTATGCCTCTTAAGCGGTAAGAACCGGGAGAAGCAGCATACAGGCGCCAAGGGCAGCCGGGAAATTAATTCCTCGGGGAAGGCAGTAAAAAAAGACAGCGTAAAAAAAGACAGGGCGGGAGGCAATAGGCATAATGTG
The DNA here is from genome assembly GCA_964486095.1 of uncultured Acetatifactor sp. Lineage (GTDB taxonomy): Bacteria > Bacillota > Clostridia > Lachnospirales > Lachnospiraceae > Acetatifactor. The sequence goes on from CAZAMX010000054.1 coordinate 2,279, forward strand.
TAAAGAGCAGGGCATTTTGAAAAACAAAATATATCTGTATCTGACGGAATTTTTTGCAGGTATGTCCGTCATGGCGGTGGAGCTGGGGGCCAGCAGACTTTTGGCGCCTTATTTTAGCTCATCTCAGATCGTGTGGACCATCATTATCGGTACCATTATGATTGCCATGGCGCTGGGGAATGTATGGGGTGGCAGAAGCGCCGACAAGAATCCGAATCCGGACAAGCTTTATGGCAGGCTGTTGCTTGCGGCGATATGGATTGCCGCCATACCGGTTTTTGGGAAATACATAATTGTGGCCGTATCAGGGCTGCTGATCATTACGGTCAGTAACCGGTTCCTGATCATAGCCGCATTTATCAGCTGCATGGTCATATTTGTTTTTCCGCTGTTTCTGTTGGGAACGGTGACCCCCTCCCTGGCAAAATACGCGGTTGGAAATCTGGATGAGAGCGGAAAGACCATAGGCACCCTGGGAGCATTTAATACCATAGGCAGCATCATCGGAACCTTTGTTCCTACCTTTATTTCCATCCCGGCGGTGGGTACCTCTGTTACATTTCTGATTTTTGCCGCTATATTACTGGTTCTTGGACTGATTTATTTTATCAGTGAAAAGCGTAAATCTGCGAAAGCGGCGGTATCCGTGCTGCTGGTTTTTCTGTGTTGTATTTTCGGGCACTCCACAAGCTTTGCCTTCTGGGAACAGGATTTGACCTATGAGGGAGAGTCCATCTATAATTATCTGCAGGTCAGGGATACGGCAAGAAGCACCATTCTTTCCACCAACGTGCTGTTTGGGGTGCAGTCCGTGGCCATGAAGGGGGATTCTCTGACGGGACTTTACTATGATTATGCGCTGGCGGCGCCTTATATGGTGAAGGAAACGGAGGGGCTGGACATTCTCATACTGGGGATGGGCACCGGAACCTATGCCGGTCAGTGCTGTCGTTACCTGGACGGGGCGAAAGTTGGGGGAGTGGAAATTGACAGTAAGATTACGGCGCTGGCTTATGAATATTTTTCACTTCCTGAGGAGGTGGAGGTAAGCACCTATGATGGCAGGGCCTATCTGCAGGCGGTGCAGGATAAGTATGACGTGATCATGGTGGATGCCTATCAGGATATTACCATACCCTTTCAGATGTCAACCACGGAGTTTTTTTCGCTGGTAAAGGAGCATCTGAAAGAGGATGGGGTCATGGTGGTCAACATGAACATGCACTCATCCGAACACCTGGAAGAGGATATTAATACTTATCTGGCAGATACGATTTCTCAGGTGTTTCCCGAGGTATATGTAGTGGACGTGCCTTTTTGCACAAACAGGGAGCTGTTTGCCTCTATGAATCCGGCGATGGTGGAAAATCTGGAGGTCAACGCGGACAGTCTGGAAAACGAAGAGCTGAAGGAACTGATGAAGGAGATCCGGTCGGGGCTGACGGCATACGCGGCCGGGAAAAATATTCTGACAGATGACAAGGCACCGGTGGAGCTGCTGGGAATGCAGATGATTGACAGTATAATCAAGGACGAGATTGTGCATTATAAGAACATATTTAAAGAGCAGGGACTTGCAGGGCTGTTGAATTCGCTGTGAGCTTGAAAAGCCGTGTGCGGAAGCAATGAAGGTATGTGTACGATTTATAGGTCTTAAATGTTTCCCTGTTTATTTGCGGCAGGATGTGGTATAATCTATATACTCTATACGATCATATATAAAGGAGGATTTACAAATGAACAAGTACGCAGGAACACAGACGGAGAAGAATCTGGAGGCAGCGTTTGCCGGAGAATCCCAGGCGAGGAATAAGTATACCTATTTTTCATCGGTGGCAAAGAAGGAAGGCTACGAGCAGATCGCGGCAATCTTTTTAAAGACGGCAGACAATGAAAAGGAACACGCAAAGATGTGGTTCAAGGAGCTTCAGGGGATCGGGAGTACCACGGATAATTTAAAGGCGGCCGCAGAGGGCGAAAATTTTGAGTGGACCGACATGTATGAGGGCTTTGCCAAGACGGCCGAAGAGGAAGGATTTCCTGAGCTGGCAAAGAAATTCCGTCTGGTGGCGGCCATCGAAAAGCATCATGAAGAAAGGTATCGTGCCCTGCTGAAGAATATTGAGATGGCGGAAGTGTTTGCAAAGAGTGAGGTAAAGGTATGGGAATGCCGGAACTGCGGTCATATCGTAGTGGGAACACAGGCTCCTGAAGTCTGCCCGACCTGCAATCACCCGCAGAGCTATTTTGAAGTGAGCGCGGAGAATTATTAAGTTGAAAAAGATTTTATTAATTGCTACCGGAGGTACCATTGCCTCCGGATATACAAAAGAAGGGCTTGCGCCTAAGTTTGAGGCGTCAAAGCTGCTGGAATATGTAGAGGAATATCAGGAATTCTGCCGGGTGGAGGCGCTTCAGCCCTTTAATCTGGACAGTACCAATATCTGCGCCAAGCATTGGCTGGAGCTGGCGGACCTTATCGAAGAGAACTATGGTGCCTATGACGGCTTTGTGATCTGTCATGGGACAGACACCATGGCATTTACGGCCGCAGCCTTGTCCTATCTGGTTCAGAACAGCCGTAAGCCCATTGTAGTTACAGGCTCTCAGAAGCCGATTGATCTGCCCGTGACGGATGCCCGGACCAATTTATTGGACAGTCTTCGCTTTGCTTCGGATGAAAGGGCGCATGGGGTCAATATTGTTTTCGGCGGCAATGTCATTGCCGGTACCAGGGCCAAGAAGGAACGTTCCAAAAGTTATAATGCCTTTTCCAGCATCAACTATCCGTCTGTGGCAGTGATCAGGGACGGGAGGGTTGTCTTTTACATTGATGATAAGGAAAGGGCGGAAGGAGAAACGCGCTTTTACCATGAGCTGAACGAGCGGGTGCTGCTGCTGAAACTGGTGCCGGGGATGGACGGCAGTATCCTGAGCAGGCTTTTTGAACATTACGACGGCGTTATCATAGAGGCGTTCGGCGTGGGCGGATTCCCAGAGTATGGGACGGTTCCCTTTTACCCGGAGATCCGGCGCTGGACGGATGCCGGGAAAATTGTTATGTTGGCCACACAGGTGACTCATGAAGGCAGTGACATGGAGGTATATCAGGTAGGCAGGGCCATTAAAGAGGACTTTCATCTGATGGAGGCCTATGACATGACGCTGGAGGCCACGGTGACTAAGACTATGTGGGCCATGGGAGTTGCTTCGGACGGAGAGCAGTTTCGCAGACTGTTTTATAAAACGATCAATCATGACATCCTGCTGACGCCGAAGGATCAGGAGCCGTAGCGGGAAGAAGGAGGAAAGATGGTAATTAAGATTGCAAACAATGATATGACAGAAGTGATGAAAAGCAAACTGGCAGTGGTGGATTTTTCAGCGACCTGGTGCGGTCCCTGTAAGATGCTGGCGCCGATATTTCACGAGCTGGCGGAAGAAACGGCAGATGTGGATTTCTTTAATGCCGATGTAGACGAAAATCGGGGACTGGCGGAAAAATACGGTATTCAGGGCGTACCCAGTGTTTTGGTCTTTAAGAACGGCGAACTGGCCGACAGGAGCGTTGGCTTCCAGCCAAAGGAAAAGCTGCGTCAGTTCATTGAAGCACAAAAATAAACAATCCGCCGGAAGGGAGCAGGTGAGTCTGCTTCCTTTAATTTTTTTTTAAGATTCTGGTGATGTGATTGAACTACAGGCACAATTATGGTAAGTTTGTTTTAAATGGCAGAGGTTTCTAACCTGTCAGCTGCCGTGCAAAGGAACGCTGCGCATATCTTTGCCGGAAGCATAAGCCGGGGAGTCCGGTATTTGGTACATATGGAGGTTTTTAGAATAAGTCGCAGCATGGAGGCTACAAATGAGAAGAAAGCTGTATTTTTTATTGTTTCCCCTTTATGTGGTTGCCGTATTTTTCGTACTGTTTGTAAACGGCGCGTTTTCGGGGCAGATCGGTTCGCCGGGAAATCTGATCATTAACGTTGCGTTTCTGGCGGTGATCGGTGTACTGTTCCTGATCTCCATGGTCAGCTTTATCAGGCTGAATCACTGCACGGATGAGCTCTCGGAGCTGACGCTGCAGATTCAGAAGGATTTTCAGGAGGCAGGCGGTAAAAATCTTTGGCACAGCTACCGGGACCGGAAGGAAGTTTTTTATGAAAAGCCTTTGGCAGACGCTTTCCGCAGATACCGGCTGCGGATGCGCAGATTTATGACGAATAACGGGTATATGGGAACCTGTGATCTGGAGGAGTATATCAACGAGGATCTGCTGGACAGGGTGGGCAAGACCCATTTTAACTCCGGCATGTCTGGAACGCTGACAGGCTTAGGGATTTTGGGAACCTTCTTGGGGCTGGCTCTGGGGCTGGGTTCCTTTCAGGGGGACGACATTTATACCATCTCGGACAATGTGGGCCCTCTGCTGATGGGCATGAAGGTGGCATTTCATACCTCTGTGTACGGTATTTTCTTTTCCTTGGTGTTTAATTTTATCTATCGCGGAATTATGGCAGATGCCTACGAAAGGCTGGAGCTTTTTCTGGACGTGTTCCGGCAGTGTGTTCAGCCCGTTGCCGGAAGCGGCGGCAACGAAACTGCCATGCTTGTGTATCAGGCAAATATGGCCAATTCCATGAAACGGCTGCTTGAGCTCGCACAGGGTGTCAGCAAGGAACAGACGGCCGGGGTGGAGCGTATTGTGGATCAGTTCATGGAGCGGATGAATTCTTCCATGGGAGCCAATTTCCAGAAACTGGGTTTGATCCTGAAGGACGCGGGAGAGGCTCAGACCGGCAATGCGGAGCTATGCCGGAAATTGATGGAATCCGTAAACGATATGGCACAAATAAACAATGACATATTAAGAGATTTGGAACAATTATTCCAGGAGCAGAAGACTCTTTTTGAGGAATTGTCAGCGCAGAAGGAGCAGATGTCTGCGGCCTGTCAGGACATTAGCAGTCAGCTTTACACCTTCGGACAGATGAGGAATTTATATGAGAAACAGTAGAAAAGGCAGAGAGGCGTTTTCGGAGCATAGCTATTGGCAGTCCTATTCCGATATGATGGCGGCGCTGCTCCTGGTGTTTATCCTGATTATAGCCATCACCCTGGCAATTTACAAGCAGAAGACATATGATCTGGAAGTTACCAGACAGGAGCTTTCCGCGGCGGAGGCGGACCTTGAAAAGTTCCGCTCGAAGATCGAGAAGGCCAATGAAGAGCTGGCGGCTTCGCTGGCGGAGCTGCAGACCGCATATGACGAGGCGGCGCTGACCCGGCAGGAATTAAACAACGCATATCTTGAAATTGAGAATGCCCAGAAGGAGCTGGCGGCCACGAAGAGCGAGCTGCAGGATATTGTGGGAATCCGCACGGATATTATCGGCGCACTGCAGGGAGCTTTCAATAATACCGGCATGAAGGTGGACGCTCAGACCGGTTCCATCACATTCTCTTCGGATGTGCTTTTCCAGTTCGGCAGTTATGCGTTGACAGAAGAGAGCGAGGCGGTGCTGCAGGAAATGATCCCCAAGTATCTGGGGGTGCTTCTGCAGGATCAGTATCGGGGTTATATTGCGGAGATCATCATCGAAGGGCATACGGATACGCAGAGCAGTTACCGCACCAATATGGAGCTGTCCTGTGACCGTGCCGAGGCTGTGGCGGAGTTTTGTCTGGATGCTGAAAACGGCCTCAGCGAGGAACAAATCCTAAGACTGCAGCAGCTGCTTACGGTGAACGGTCGTTCCTTCAGCAGCCCGGTCTACATAAAGGACAGTGCGGGAAATCCCACAGAGGAAGTGGATATGGCCGCTTCCAGGAGAGTGGAGATCAAGTTCCGCTTAAAAGAGGACGAGATGATCGAAAAGATCACAGGAGTGTTAAACGGCCAGCAGGTGCCGGGAAATGCTGCCGAGTAGGCAGGAGAGCGGGCAGGTGCAGCGAGTCTGCCCATGGATCATGAAACGGGAATGAAAGCAGCGGTATTCGGGCTTTAGAATGTAAAGCACGGGTACCGCTGTTTGTCGGAAGACAATAAGTAACGATACCGCCATAGCCGAAAATCAAGCAATTCTACCAATGGTCGGTTGCCGTTTTTGCATCTGAACATTAGAATATTCGGTGTGAAGTGAAAAGGAAGGTGGTTACGGATTATGTTTGAACTTGACAAAGGGAATTTCTCAAAATTTCTCACAGAACAAAGAAAGCGGAAGGGATATACGCAAAAGCAGCTGGCGGAAAGGCTTTATGTCTCCGACAAGGCGGTCAGCAAATGGGAGCGGTCTTTGAGTATGCCGGATATATCCTTACTGATTCCGCTTGCGGAGGTATTGGAGGTTTCCGTCACGGAGCTGCTGGAGGGACGAAAATTGGACCCTGAATCCGAAATGAACGCGGGAAAGGTGGAAGAACTGGTGCAGAAGGCCCTGAATCTGGAGACACCGGGAGAAAAAGATAAGCGCCTCAGGAAGAAGATGATTGTTTTTTGGAGCTGTGTACTTTTTATGGTACTGGAAGTGACAGTGGGGCTGTGGCGGCTGAATAAATGGCAGGCCGGAACAGAAGATCCCGCAGCTTTTATGGCTTCCCTGGGAGGAATCATTTCCCTGCTGGTTCTTTCTGCACTAAGCTTCATCTTTGGCATTTATTTTTGGTTCTTTATCAGGGAACGGCTTCCGCGTTATTATGACGAAAACAAAATATACGCATACAATCAGGGGGCCTTTAATCTCAGTATACCGGGAATCAGCTTTCATAATGGCAGCTGGCCGCACATGGTAAAGGCTCTGCGGCTCTGGTCTGTGATTACCATGGTAACGGTGCCGCCGGTCTGTCTGCTGCCTGCTTTTTTCGGCAGATTATTCCCTGCCGGGTGGATCCCCTTTTCCCTGCAGATGGCGGCCATCGGTCTATATCTGACGGCAATGTTTGTGCCTCTTTACATTGCGGACAGAAAATATGGGCGGGTAGAGTGTACGGCCGCGGAGCAGGAAACGGCAGCCGGAGCCGGGAGCAAAAAATGGGTGGTGTCTCTTATTTTATTGACAGCCATACTTTTGGCGGTGTTTCTGATCCTTTATGTGGTCCGCATTGACGGCTTGGGATCGGAGTTTTCCGGGATGCGGATAGGCTATGTGCAGCATGTTACTTCACAGGAATGGTCAGCTTCCTACCGTCTTTTAAACGGAATGGTGAGCAGGACAATTCTTGCGCCGGCCGATGCGGAAGGTTTTATCCTGGAAGTTGAGAGCACCAGGGGAAGCCTCTCGGTAGAAATGACGGACAGCGCCGGAAACATTGTGTTTTCCGCAACGGATATAAAGCCGGGCGCCTATGAGGTGTCAATGGCCGGCGCCATAAAGGTAAAGTTCACAGGGAAGGATCATGAGGGGAGTTTTTCCGTTACCTGCCTGGTGCCGGAGCAGGAGTGACGTCTGCATGGCCGTATAATGCGGAAACAAGTTCTGTGAGCCGCTTCTGAAACACGACACTCAGAGACGACGCTTCGGCTGCACGAACATAAGCGTCAGCGGTTTCGGCCTTACAAAGCGCAGAGTAAACGGCTTGCTTTTCGGCGTTTATGCCCTCTGCACCGGACAGGATTCTTTCAATAGCTGCTTCCTTTTTCCTGTGCAGATCTGCCTTTTCCTTTACGGTTATAACACAGCGGGAGCAGGAGCGCGCGCCGTGCAGGGTCAAGACCGTCCCGAGCGTATCCCTGCGGGCGGTGGAAGAGAATCCGCTGTCTTTGCCGGCAAAATCAACATCAATTTCGCCCTCCAAAATACCGCGAAGCTCCAACACCACATCTCCGGCCGGAAGGATCCCGTCAGGATCGCTTTGAAGGATTTTTATTTGCTGTTCGTTTTCTGAAATCTGTTCCGAGAGAAAGCAAGTTTCCGCGCGGCTTTTTCCGCAGTCTTCTTTCAGAATATATTTCCCGCTTCCGCGAAAGACAAGGACTCTTATCACATCGGGCAGTTCGATACTATTGTCCGCATTCCGCCGCCCGTCAAGCGCAAAGAATCCTCCCTCCTTCGCCAGTAAAGGAAAGCTGTCCAGCGGGCGCGTTATATTCTGCCATCCTCCGCCCTGATACATATCTCCTGTGAAAATATCTGTCCATTTTCCGACGGGCAGCCAAACCGGCTTTGTCACCCAGCCGCTGCCGTCACTTTTTTCCGTAACAGGCGCCGCTATCATCTGTCTGCCGAATAAATACTGACCGGGGCAGGCATAAGCGTCTTCTTCGTCTGCATATTCATAATACATCGGTTCAATCAAAGCAAGTCCGTCTTCTGCCGTTTCGCAGGCAGCAGTATAAAGAAACGGCA
>CAZAMX010000055.1:0-10569 GCA_964486095.1 uncultured Acetatifactor sp.
GGCGGAATGATGATGCTCTTGATCCTGACTTCCGTTTTGGGTTATGAGCTTAAAACGGCGGTTGGCACCAGCGTATTTATCATGACCTTTACGGCGCTTACGGGAGCCGTCTCCCATTTTTCGCTGGGGGGAATGCCGGATCTTACCGTTTTGGGTCTGTGTGTGCTGTTTACTTTTATTTGGGCCAGAATTGCGGCGAAATTTGCCAACAAGGCAGAGCCAAAGACCTTAAACCGTGCAACCGGCGTTGTGCTGGTGATTTTGGGAATTGCGATCTTTCTGTTTTCCGTTATCTGATTCCTCTGTTCCCGCAACCTGGAAGCGCGGAGTCTGTCCAAAAGGCACTCTATGATCTGTGGACTTATTCTGATAAATAAGGAATAATGCTTATGGACGCAGGCACCAGGGATTATAATTTACTGCCGCGAAGTATTTGACTGCCGGCGGGAATATAAGGAGGAAAGTACAATGAATTTTGGAAAGAACCTGCAGATTTTGAGGAAAATGGCGAACATGACTCAGGAAGAGCTGGCGGAAAAAATGAACATCAGCCGGCAGACCGTTTCCAAGTGGGAGCTTGGCTCCATATTGCCGGAGGTGGAAAAGCTGGTGGAGCTTTGCGAGATGTTTAACTGCTCTGTAGACCAGCTCTTAAAGGGAACCATGGACTATAGCCATGAGGCGTACTCGGACATCAAAACGATTACGGTTGATGCGTTTCGCTATATCAGCTATACGGTGATAAGCTGTGAACCGGAGGATGACGCAATTAATCATGTGGAGGGCTGGGCAAGGCAATTAAAGATAGAAGATCCCTATATAATCGGATGGGACTTTCCGGGGGTGTCCCAGGAACAGAGGAATGTGTTTCATATGCGCGGTTATGGGGCGGCACTGATCCTTGAAGACGGACAGGATGCGGCCGGCATTGACGCGGAAATCATCCATCAGGACAGGCAAAGCTATATTACCATTACCCTGGAGGAAAGGGCGGACGAGGGAGAATTTGAACTGATTCCCAATGCCTATAAAGCCTTGCTTACCTATATGGGCATAAACGGAATTCGAGAAAAGCAGGAGCCGGGGATCCTTTCCTGCTATGAGCACGAGTATTTTAACGATAAAGGCATTAAATTTATGGATATTTACATTGCAATCGAGTAATCAGGAAAGAGCGATGTGAATTGTAGAAAAGGGCTGCAAAAAAGCATCACCTGCGGCTTGCGCAAAGCAGGAAAATTTAGTATAATAACTCTATGAGACAAATTTCATTGCTCAGTGAGCAATGTTTGCTCGCGGGAATAAATGCAGGGAGGAACGGCGTATGCGTGTCGGAGCAATCGGAAGTGCCGGGGGGATCGGCGCAGTGAATTTTCAGACTTATCGTCCATATATATACAATACAAATACCGTAAGCGGCAACAGTCTGTCTAAGGTGAACCCCATCGGTGACGATCTGCTGGCATCCAAAACAGATTTCTCCGGCATGGCGGAGGAAGAGCAGAACATAAATCCCCTGCGGAGGGGTGAAACGGCCAATTTCGCTGATGTGATTGCCATGCAGATGCAGATGAGCAGAATGAATGCGGACAGGATCATGAAGCCTGCGGAGCATATCATGCCGGCAGCGGGTGAGCCGGATGACGGCCAGCCAATAGATGAGGCAGGTGTGCGGGCAGTGAAGATGATGGATGCGGCAGGAGCCGCCCAGCCGGCAGTCGATGAAGAAGCTGTACAGCCGCTGCAGACGGGTGCAACCCGGTATCAGATGCAGCAGGCGGCTTTTGCTTACCAGATGAATATGATTGCGTAAAAAAATAGGCCGCAGAGTGAAACGATTCGCTCTGCGGTTCTTTCGTATCGGACAGAAAGAGAGGTAAGACGATGAACCTGAAAGATCCCCTTGACTATGCAAAGGAAGCCTGCGAAACCATGATCCGCCTGTATCCTGCGGAAGAGCTTCCCCCTAAGGGCCGTTTCCATTACCATCAGGGAGTTTTCCTGTCAGGCATGTGCAAGACGGCGGCTCTTTGCGGAGAAACCTGTAGAGCTGACGAACGGAGATTTTATGTATGAATCGACAGGAAATTTTCAAGTGGGTAAAGGAGCAGTACGGTACGGAGCCTGACTACCCCTGGCAGGATACCAACGCGGTACTGCGGCATAGGAGAAACAACAAATGGTACGGTCTCATCATGAGTGTGGGCAGAGATAAGCTGGGACTTTCCGGTAAGGGGGAGATAGAAATTCTCAACTTAAAATGCGATCCGGAGATGATCGGTTTCCTGCGTACCCGGCCGGGTTTTTTACCGGCATATCACATGAATAAAGACAAGTGGATCAGTATCCTGCTGGGTGACACCGAATCCACTGTGTCCGCCGTGCCCACTGTGCCCATTGTACACGAGAAGGAAATTAAGAATTTGATCCAAATGAGCTATGACTTGACTGAGCCGAAAAAGCGATAAATAAGAAAATGGCGGATAATGGCCCGGTAAATGCCGCCGCGCGTATGGTTTTCCACATTTGGGGCATTCTGTTTCTATGAAGAACAAAATTTCCGAAAATAAAACCGTAAGAACTTTTGATTTCTATGTAATTTTATTTTTCCTTGTCTCCTTCGGCGGCTGGTTGTGGGAGGTGGCAATTTTCCTGGTGACGAAGCACGCCTTTATCAACAGGGGAATTTATAAAGGCCCTTACCTGCCAATTTATGGAGTAGGAGGGCTTTTACTGTGGTTTATGCTGCACCGCCTGAACAAAAAACCCTTTGTCACCTTTTTGCTGTCCGCAGGAATCTGTTCGATGCTGGAATACTTTACCAGTGTCTTTTTGGAGTGGAGATGGGGTGTAAGATGGTGGGATTACAGCGGCTATCACCTGGATCTGAACGGGCGGATCTGCCTGTTGGGGGCTGTGTGCTTTGGGCTGGGCGGCATGGCCTTAAACTGTTATCTCATGCCCCTGTACATGCGGCTGTACCATAAGCTCTCCCGCAGATGGCGTTATATCCTGTGCGGTATTTTTTTAGCAGTGTTTTTGCTGGATGTTACTTATTGTGCGGTCAGCCCTAATATGGGTTACGGAATTTCGGAATAAGAGGCTAAAAGTATGCAAAAACTTTAGTAAATCTTAAGTTGTCTTGCCCGATCATGTGAGTTAAAATGTATTAAGCAAATGGCAGTGCCATAAACTATGAAAGGAACAGATTAAATATAAGGCACACAGAACAAAGGATGAAGGGAATATTATGATTGCTTGGCTTGTTTACGCAGGAATATTGATCTATATGGAAGCTGTGTTCCATTTTGGATGCTTTGGCTTACAGGGCTTTAATCCTGTCTTTACCGTTGGGCTGATCAGCCTGATTGCGGCGGTGCAGGCGCTTATCGGGGGATGCTTTTCCAAAAAAGGAGAAAAGCGGGCGTCGAGGATCATGCTCTGGACGGAATGGCTGGTTTTTGCCGTGCAGGCAGTTTATTTTCATATTTTCAAACAGCCTCTGCAGTTTAAGGCTATGTTTGTCACCGGAGCGGACGCTCTGACAAGCTACTGGCGCGAGGCCCTGACAGGCCTGCTGCAAACGCTGCCGCTGTTGATCTTTCTGATGCTTCCGATTGTAGGGCTGGAAGTCCTTCGAAAGCTGAAAAAGTGGCAGCCCAGGCCCTTGCACGGTATAAGTAAGCTGAGCATGGGACTGATCGGAGTAATGTCGCTGACATACTGCATCTGTACCATTATGATCGGCAATATCACGGAGGCTGCTTACGCCGAGGAATACAGCGAGTTTTTTGATCCGGAGACGGTTATGCGCAATATGGGTGCCATGGCAATGGTGCAGCGGGACGGATTTCATGAGATCGCGGATCTTTTTGAAAACCTGACCGGCTCTAGGGGAAAGCCGCAGGTTACGTCAGGCGGCAATGTGATTGCCGGAGGGCTGTCCGGGACGGATACGGTGATTGTAGAGACAATGTCGGGGAATCAGGCGCAGATCGGCGCAGGCGAGACAGCTGCCGGAGAAGAGGACGGTCAGGAACAGGAACCGGAGGAAGCGCTGCCGGAGGATCCGGGCCCGGATACATCCCCCAACGCCTGGGAGATTGATCTGGGGAAGCTGGCGGAGCTGTCTCAGGGCAGCAAGGAGGAAAAGTGGCTGGCGGATTATATTGCCGGGCTGACGCCCACAAACCGCAATGAGTATACGGGTATGTTTGAGGGTTATAACCTGATCTTCCTGACGGCGGAGGGATTTTCCACCTATGCCATCCGTGAGGATCTGACTCCCACACTATATAAAATGGTAAATTCCTCCTTTGTGTTTAACAATTATTATGTTCCGCTCTGGGCCACCAGCACCAGCGACGGCGAGTATGTAAACTGTACGGGCCTGATTCCGGACGGACAGCACAGCATGAGGACCAGCGCCGATAAAAATATGGCGTACGTCCTGCCGAAATTTTTTGCAAAGGATAATGTTTACTGCCGGGCATACCACAACAATACCCTGTCCTATTATGACCGTTATCGTTCCCATCCGAATCTGGGATACGATTTTAAGGCCATTAAGCTGGGCAAGGGCCTCTCGGAGGAAGAGTGGGGGGATCAGCTTTTTACTGTGGAGACTCCTGATGCCTGGCCGGGTTCCGACTATGAGATGATGGTGGGAACCATTGGCGAATATATTAATGATGAAAGATTTCATGTATATTACATGACCGTGTCGGGACATATGAATTATAATTTTTCCGGCAACCGTATGTCCTCCTGGCATAAGGATGACGTGGCGGGATTAGATATGTCCGAGAATGCCAGAGCCTATATTGCCTGCAATATGGAGCTGGATAAAGGGCTGGCATATCTGCTGGATCAGCTGGAGCAGGCCGGAAAGCTGGAAAATACGGTGATCTGCCTCAGCGCGGACCATTATCCGTACGGAATGACCGAGGAACAGTATGAAGAGCTGGCGGGCAAGGATTTGTCTCAGGATCTGGATCTATACCGCAACAGCCTGATTTTATGGAATGCGGGCATGGAAGAGCCGGTTTATGTGGATAAGGCCTGCTGCTCCGTGGATATACTGCCCACACTGTTAAATTTGTTTGGGTTTGATTTTGATTCCCGGATGTATGCGGGAAGGGATATATTTTCCGATGAGGAAGGGCTGGTTATTTTCAAGGATAAAAGCTTCGTCAGCGATACCGTAGCCTATGACCGGAAACAGAAGACTACCACCTGGAAGAAGGAGTTGACGCCGGAAGAGCAGGAAGCTTACATGACGGCGGCGAAGCAGGACGTGAAGGACCGTTATCAGTTCAGTGCCTATATTCTGCGGAATGACTATTACAGCCGGATTGAGGAATGTATTACCGAGGGCGGACTTCCCTGAAAAGTTTTCAGGGAAGCCCGTTCCGGCTTAAATCGTTTTTACAAAAAGATCTTTTAAAAAGGGTAGAATAGTCTCGGTTTCTCCCTGTCGGATAATTTGTCCTGCGTCCATGACGATGATTTCATCATAGAGCTTTAACGCTTCCTCCTGAATATCGTGGGTTACGGACAAAACCGTCAGGTCTCTGCGCCCCGATAAATAGTCGGAAATATGCTTTTTATTCTTCTCATCCAGCGCCGAAAACATCTCGTCGCAGAACAGTACCTTACACTCTCTGTTTAATGCCCGAAGAAGGGCAATCTTGTTCTTTTCACCCCCGCTGATATTGGTGCCGTCTTCTCCAAAGCTTTCCCGCATCAGTGTTTCCGCATCCAGCGCTTTTATATAAGCTTCAAAATTCGCTGATTGATAACTGCCAAACAGGGTGATATTATCCTTGGCGTCGGCATTGAAAATAACGGCATCCTGATTAATTTCGGCGATCATTTCCGTCAGTTCACACTGTTCCTGGGGCACACCGTCATAGGAGATGGTTCCCTCATACCCGCCGTAATATCCCAGCAGCAGCTTTAGAAGTGTGGTTTTTCCGGCTCCGCTCTTTCCGACCACCGCATATTTCCGTCCTTTTTTCAGGGTCAGGTTAATGTCTTTTAAGGTAAAGTCCTCCCGGGCAAAATTTAGATCCCTGACCACGATTTCATCCTCCAGCAGATTCTTTGCCTTTTCCGAGTTTTCCGGAAGATTCAGGATGTTCTCAATCTTTTCTTTTATTTCCCCGGCGGAGCGAATGCCAATGATCTGATACATAATATCCTGTACCGGCAGGGCAATCAAATCCACAAAAGCAAGTAACCCCACAAAGCTGCCCACCGTCAGCAGGTTAAGCCGAATCAAAATCAGTCCGCATACAAATGCAGCAATGTTGATGATATAAAGAGACAGTCCGGCAAATACCTCGACAAAGGAGCTAAATCTGTTATACCGGTAAGCAGCGGCCTCCCGTTTTCCACAGGCCTCATCATGGCGGAGGGCAAAGGCTTTTCTTGTAATAGGATTCACCAAAATAAAACCTTCAAAAATTTCCTTGATTTTACCGATATAACGGGCATTTTCCGCTGCCTGTTCATTGCGGAGAGCGGCCAGGCGCTTCCCGCCAACGTTGGGAATTGCCACCGTGGCCAGACAGACCACAAAGATGACGGCCGCCAGAATCGGATTCAGGCAGAACATAAACACCAGATACACGATCACGCGTATGATGCTGTTAAAAAAGTCGAACACGCACATAAAGTAGTCTTGATACAGGACAGGAATATCCTCGGTGAGTACAGACATATAATAAGCGCTGTCCTCTTCGTGGAATGTTTCCTGGGGCAGGGCAAGAAACTTGTCCGCCACAGCGCATTTTAGCTGGCACATCATCCGTTCTCTGAGCTTGACATCCGCCAGCTTGCTCAGGTATTCAAACGCCAATATTCCTGCTACCGCTCCAATATAATAGAAAGCAAAGCGGACTGCCGTTCCCTTTAAAAAAACACCGATTTGTTCCACCAGCCGCGCTGTTATGTAAGGCAGTAGTGCCGCGAATAATGCCGACCCTGCGGCGAAAAGATTGACGAGAAATATTCGCCCCTTATTGTGATAAATAAATTTTTTCATTTTCCTAATTCCTCCAATAGCGGACAGACATGATTTTTGCAATCGTGGCAAATAATATACTGTTTCATTTTTTCTCTAAAATCATGTGGCGCAGTACCTGTTTCCACAATGTCATAGAGTGTTTTGAATTCTCCTATTTTAAAAAAATCATGATCAAGTACATTACAATATATTAACGCTCCTTGTTCTGAAATTGCAAGTTCACATGAACCTGCAGAACAAAATTCGTCATCGTTTTTGGGTATCCTTGAATTCTGCATTTTTAAAAAGGCACTATTTGAATTTAATTTAGTATTATTTGACATATATGCCATTATATTATCTATATCTTTATCTTCAACATCCCATTTGTCTGTTCTTGCTCCTCTTCCGACTTTTCCAATAGGTGTGAATATAATGTTGGCTACAGAAAATTTTTCGAGCATTTTAATGTATTTATCAATATGATTGCAGACTGTTTTGTTTATACAAATACCTACAGTAAAAAAATGACCTTTTTTTGTCAGAAGTTCCATCGAATCTAGAATTCGATGAAATTGTTCCTTTTTCCCTGTATACTGTTCGTATGATAATTCGTCGTACCCGTATAAAGATATTTGAAAGTTATTTACTACAGATAAAGCTTTTTCGGATAATACATTTAATAAAGACCCATTCGTCGTAATATTAACAAGAAATTTTTCTCCTAAACGTTCTATATAATCGCTTATATCGGGATATAGTAACGGCTCACCACCAGTCAGATTTAGTGTCGCAATTTTATCTGCAAAGTCAGAATAAATAGATTTCAATACTTTTGCCGGAAGAAATTGATCGTTTATTGTGTTTGCTTCTTTATAACAATGACTGCAGTTGAAATTGCATTTATTTGTCATTTCGATTGTCAATGCTTTAGGATAATACTTTCCTTGTATACCCGTTATTTTCCAATCTTCAAAAGTAATATTATTACAAACGCATAAATCTCTAAACGCATTAATATTTTTATTAATTATTTGTTTTTGTTCTTCGCTTATCTTTTCTTTTTTGAGTAGTGTTGTAATAATTTGATCGTTATTTAATTTTTTTCCTATTAATTTCAATAATTGGAATTGTTCCAAGGTAAATTGTAACATATCTCCATTTAGTTTTTCAAGATAAACAGTATTTCCATAAAAATGAATATATTCTCTCATATTATCCTCATTAGTTTTAAATATTTTCTATTAGAAAGCGTAGCAAAAGGATCCGCTACGCTTTCTAAATTTTTTAGTACCAGTTTCTTAAACTTCTGCACCCAGTATTTGCAGAAGCTGTTCTCTTGGTCCCACAGTGTCCCATAGTAACCACTGTGCCCAACGTATTACTAAGTAATGCAGCTAACATTTTGCATGCCTCCTCCTAATATATAAGTGTAGGGTTTCAGTACCCAACAACCAGTTGGGACTTAATCCTCTCGTTGTTTAAGCTGTATAATGATTAGGCATCGGTCTGACGACACCTCCTAGGACCATTAGCGTCCGTACGAAAGCCTGTCAGCCAGCCTGTCATTGCAGCCGTTCGATTTATGCAGGTTGAACTACCACAGTACGTTCGTTTGATACCCCAGGAGATGGAATCGGCAATGAGATAGACTGGAATCCATGCAAATACACTTTTGGAGGTACATAGAATGTACAATGCAGTAGGTATTGATGTTTCAAAGGGTAAGAGCACCGTAGCAGTCCTACAGCCTGGCGGTGCTGTGATCCGTAAACCCTTTGATGTTTCCCACACATCCCAGAGCCTCCATGAACTCACAGATTATCTGGGTTCATTAGATGGCAGCACCAAGATCGTTATGGAATGTACGGGCAGATACCACGAGCCTATGGTAAAGGCTCTCTCGGAAGCCGGATTGTTTGTCTCCGTTGTCAATCCACATCTGATCAAAAACTTCGGCAACAACTCCCTGCGCAAGGTCAAATCAGATCCGGCAGATGCAAAAAAGATTGCCCGCTATACACTTGACAACTGGGCGGAACTGCGCCAATATTCAGGTATGGATAATACTCGTACTCAATTAAAAACTTTAAACTCTCAATTCAGCTTCTTTATGAAGCAAAAGGTCGCTGCAAAAGCAAACCTGATTGCGCTGTTGGACAATACATATCCCGGTGTAAACAAGCTCTTTGACAGTCCTGTCCGCGAGGATGGGAGTGAAAAATGGGTTGATTACGCTTATTCTTTCTGGCATGTGGACTGCGTCCGCAGGATCGGGTTAAAGGCCTTTACAGAACGTTACAGGGCCTTCTGTAAGAAGCACCACTATATCTTCCAGCCGGACAAGCCTGAAAAGCTGTTCAATGCCTCAAAGGAACTGGTTGCTGTCCTTCCAAAAGAGAAGACCTACAAGCTGCTGATCCAGCAAAGCATCCAGCAGTTAAATCTTGCTTCTGAGCATGTGGAACAGCTACGCAGGGAAATGAATGAGCTGGCCTCTACACTTCCCGAATACAGCACCGTAATGGGCATCTATGGCGTTGGAAAAACCTATGGTCCGCAGCTTATAGCCGAGATTGGCGATGTGTCCAGATTTACCCACAGGGAAGCGCTGACCGCCTTTGCCGGTGTTGACCCTGGTGTGGATGAATCCGGGCAGCATAAGTCCAAGAGCAACAGGGCTTCCAAAGTCGGCTCCGCAAGGCTGCGTAAGACATTGTTCCAGATCATGACGACCCTGCTCCAGAATGCCCCGGAAGACGATCCGGTGTACCGTTTTCTCGACAAAAAACGGTCTCAGGGAAAGCCCTACTATGTCTACATGACAGCCGGAGCGAATAAGTTCCTGCGGATCTACTATGGCAAGGTCAAAGAGTGCCTGCGGAACTTAGAAAAGGCAGAGTAACCATCATTTTCTAAATCACTCCTTTCAAAGCCAGCTGTTCTGGTGGCTTAAAAGTTATGCCCTAAAATATCAAATTGAATTTTTGAAATTTTCTTCAAAAAACACTTGACTTTTTATTAGCAGGCTTTCGTATAAAGGTAAATTGCAATATACATTATATATAATTCTCGCAATTTGTCAATAGAAATAATTATGGTAAATAGATGGATTTAAAATATTGTAAAGTGAAAAGTTAAATTCCATTACTCGGGGGTGCAAGTGGATTTTAGTCTTACAGAGTAAATTCCACTTCATATCAAGGCATTTCCATAAAACCAAAGTGGAAATTAGTCTTTCCATACGGAAATCACTGACTTTATAAGACGAGAAATCGTGCAAGTAGAAATTACCTTTTCCCCTTGTTCGTGCTCTTTACCCCTTGCAAGACTAAATTCTACCGGAAAATCACCATTTTTGATGTGGAAATAAACTTTTCACTTCACCGGATTTAAAATATTATTGAAGTGAATTGCCAATTTCCACTTCAAATTTAATGTGAATTTTATTGTAAGGGTAGATGTTTTTTTGTATAATTAAAGTGTGGTGAGAGTAAGCTATATTATACATTTTGCCACAGATTTTTAGAAATCGAGGTGTTAAAGTGCAGGACGATACG
>CAZAMX010000056.1:0-10378 GCA_964486095.1 uncultured Acetatifactor sp.
CTTCTCTTTAACTCATCATAAAGCTGCCCCTTATCAATCAGTTGCAGGTCAAGCATGCTCTGATAATACCGGCTTCTTTTAGGCAGTTCCTTTGTATCGCTGACCTGCATTTCTATGTCGTAAACAACTTCTTTTTCATCCTTTACATACACATCCAGTCTCACACTGCGGGCATCCATATCTATGTTGATACTTTTCTGCAATTCCGGATATTCTATGCGTTCAATCTTCAAGTTCGGGAGAATCCTCTGTAGTAATTCTTTGCACAACTCCGGATTCTGCATGACCTTTCCAAACAGGAAATCATTGGATATGCTTAGGTCTTCCCAGTTTGTCTGCTTTGTTTCCATGTTTCCCATTTATCTACCTGCTTTCTTTAAAAATTATCGCCGGAAAAACTCTGTATGTCTCATAGCCTTACTATCTTCTACTCCTATTATACACGGACTTTTGGCCAATTACAATACGCACACAACCTGTCTTCCGCCATTTTATTCTTCAATAATCTTTCAGAATAACAAGCTTATTATCTTTCTGCACGGAAATGCAGAGAACACAATTAAGAAATTACAGGGATAATAAGATACAGCGCCTGGATATCGACATTCTGAAACGCCTGTGTTATGTATTAGAGTGTAATCTGACTGATTTGATAGAATATATCCCGCCAGAAGAAACACAGAGTTTACAATAAAGTCCCTGCTTTGCAGGAATTTTATTACCATGATGAATAGCAAAACCCCATGGAAGCCGCACACTCCCATGGGGTTAAAATATAACTCTTATTCTCTTTTATCTTCAGGAACATCTGTTCCCTTTCGCCCTTACTTATGATATGGTTCTCCATGAATAATCCTGAATGCCCTGTATATCTGCTCCGTTAAAATCACCCTCATAAGCTGGTGCGGAAAAGTCATCTCGGAAAAACTTAAAGCTAAATCAGCACGGCGGCTCACGGACTCATGTAGTCCCAGTGAGCCGCCGATCACAAACATAATATGACTGGTCCCGCCGACTGTCAATTTTTCCATCCACTGTGCAAGTCCCTCCGAGGAAAGCTTCTTTCCGCCGATTTCCAGTGTACATACAAAGGCATCCTCCTGAAGCTTTTCCAGAATCCTGCGTCCTTCCTTATCCCGAATCTGTTCTTCCATCTGAAGAGAAGCGCCCTCCGGCGTTTTTTCATCCGCTACCTCAATGATTTCAAGCCTGCAATACCGCGAAAGCCGTTTCGCATATTCCGCAACGGCTTCCCGATAAAAACTTTCTTTTATTTTCCCCACACAAACAATTGAAATCTTCATTCAGTCCTCTTTCCAAAGATCTCGTCATAAATATAATCATCAATAAATTGATCCAAAAAGTCCTGATTAAGATTCACAAATTGATGATTCAATTTCTCTTTCACACAGAAGGATCTCCTAAAATACGCAACCTCCTCCGAAATTCCCTCAACGCACACCTCTGCGTCAATATCCGCCGCATTCAAATTGTCCTTGCACCAGTCCAGAAGCGTCTGTCTGAGCGAATTTTCCGACTCCGCTTTTTTTTCAAAAAATCTGGCATTTTTCATGGAAACTATGCCCGCCACTACAAACAAGATAAAAATTGCTCCCATGACACCGTAAAACAGATAAGGATTGCCAAGACTCAGCGGCAAGATTCCTGCCGCCCCCAGGACTACTGCAATCAGCCCCACTGCTCCAAGCCCCAGCAGCACCCAGGCCGACGACCGGTTGTCGCTGGCCCGCTCTGAGCTGTCTTGATACAGCCCTCCTGTTCGCCTTCGGCCGGCATTTTCCCTGGCTGCCGTCAAAATCTCTCCTTCCTCCACGGAATCGTCTTCGGAAAAAGCCTCTTCCTGATCCGGCTGCCCCATTTCTTCCGGGTTCTCCAGAGATTCTTCGTCAAAAAGGTTCCCTGCTTCTAACTCTGATGGCTCTCCGAATTCTTCGCCTGCCGTTTCCTCTGCCAGTTTTTCCACCAGCTCACTGCCGCAATCCGCACAGACACGAAATCCTTCCCTGTACTCCGTCTTGCATTTAGGACACCATGGCATAGTTTTTACCTTCTTTCCCCATTTTTCATTTGTAACTATGTGAAGGAATCACTTGCTGCTAAAAATATTCATCAATCCTTTTTATGTCTTACTTACTTTGCAAATATTCGTCTATCCCTTTTGCCGCCGCCTTACCGGCACCTCATGGCAGGCCATGGGTGCTGGGGTTACTTACTGCGTAAATATTCGTCTATCCCTTTTGCCGCCGCCTTACCGGCACCCATGGCCAGGATAACCGTAGCTGCACCTGTAACCGCATCGCCGCCGGCATATACTCCTTCCTTGCTGGTCTGTCCGTTTTCTTCCTCCGCAACAATG
This sequence comes from uncultured Acetatifactor sp., assembly GCA_964486095.1. GTDB lineage: Bacteria > Bacillota > Clostridia > Lachnospirales > Lachnospiraceae > Acetatifactor. The sequence continues at coordinate 2,378 of CAZAMX010000056.1, forward strand.
CACTTCCACTTGTTGGTTTCAAGCCCCTCCGTGGTGGAAGAGATCAAAGGATTCGGTGATGTGCCCAAAGACATTATTACCGTATCCAGCTCCATGGTAAACTCGGAACCCGGTATCTCCACAGGGCGGCGGCGTCCCGACGCGTCCGGCTCTCCCAGTTCCATCCTGATGCACTTCATGCCGGTGACCCAGCCCTTTTCATCTGCCAGAATCTCCGTGGGATTTGTCAGCAGGTCAAAAATAATCCCCTCTTCCTTTGCATGATGCACCTCTTCCACTCTGGCAGGAAGCTCTTCCTCGCTCCTGCGGTATACGATATGCACCTCCGCCCCCAGTCGGAGTGCCGTCCTTGCCGCATCCATGGCCACGTTTCCGCCGCCTACAACGGCCACCTTTTTACTCTCCATAATCGGTGTATTGGAATTTTTATCAAAGGCCTTCATCAGATTGCTTCTGGTTAAATATTCATTTGCAGAAAACACGCCGTTTGCATTCTCGCCGGGAATCCCCATGAACTTAGGCAGACCTGCGCCGGAACCAATAAACACGGCGTCAAAGCCTTCCTCGCCGATCAACTCGTCAATGGTGACGGATTTTCCTACCACTACATTAGTCTCAATCTTCACGCCCAGAGCTTTCACATTTTCAATTTCCTTAGCCACCACGTCCTTCTTGGGCAGCCGGAATTCCGGAATTCCGTAAACCAGCACGCCTCCGGGCTCATGCAGGGCCTCAAATATAGTTACCTCATATCCCATTTTTGCCAGATCACCCGCACAGGTCAATCCAGCAGGTCCGGAACCGATCACCGCCACTTTTTTACCGTTCTTTTCCTTTGCCCCCTCCGGCCGAAGCCCGTTCTCTCTGGCCCAGTCCGCCACAAAACGCTCCAGTTTACCGATGGAGATGGGATCTCCCTTGATGCCGCGGATACATTTACCCTCACACTGGCTCTCCTGAGGGCATACACGGCCGCAGACCGCAGGCAGTGCGCTGGAACGGCTGATAATCTGATAAGCCGCCTCCACATTGCCTTCCTTCACCTGTTCGATAAAAGCAGGAATATCAATGGCTACAGGGCATCCCTTAATACACTGAGCATTCTTGCAGTTGATACACCTTGCCGCCTCGTTCATTGCCTCTTCTTTATTATAGCCTAAGCACACCTCGTCAAAATTTGCGGCACGCTCCTTGGCGTCCTGCTCCCTCACAGGAATCTTTGTCAATACATCCATCTATTTTTTCCTCCATTCTTCTCTTGAACTCCACCAATCTGTTTGAAGAATACCTGCTCTTGGCATTCTTTAGCAATTCCCGCAGCCTCCATGATGGGTGTCGCCCTCTTCCAGCTCTAACATGGCTCTGCCCTCTGCCGTTTTATACATCTGCTGGCGTCTCATGGCCTCGTCAAAATTCACGGCATGGCCGTCAAACTCAGGACCGTCCACACAGGCAAATTTCACCTTGCCGTCCACCGTCACACGGCAGGCACCGCACATACCCGTTCCGTCCACCATGATAGGATTCAGGCTGACTACGGTGGGAAGATTCAGTTCCTTTGTGAGCAGACAGACAAACTTCATCATAATCATGGGCCCGATGGCGATACACACGTCATACTGCTTTCCCTCCGCCACAAGATCCTTGATGGTCTGAGTCACCATGCCGCTCCTGCCATAGGAACCGTCGTCCGTGGTCACATAGAGATTTCCGGCCACTGCCCCCATCTCCTTCTCCAAAATCAAAAGATCTTTCGTCTTGCTGCCTACGATCACATCTGCCGCCACGCCGTTTTCATGCAGCCACTTGACCTGAGGATATACAGGCGCCGCCCCCACGCCTCCGGCAACAAATAAGATTCTCTTCTTTTTCAGTTCCTCAAGCGGCTCGTTTACCAACTCGGAGGCACAGCCTAAGGGTCCGACGAAATCATGGAAGTATTCTCCCTCCTGCAGCTTAGCCATCATCTTTGTGGCCGCGCCCACACACTGAAACACGATGGTAACCGTTCCCTTCTCCCTGTCATAATCGCAGATTGTCAAGGGGATACGCTCTCCCTCTTCGTCCGTCCTTACGATCACAAACTGTCCCGGCAGACAGGCCTTTGCTACTCTTTTTGCCTCCACCTCCATCAGATAAATATTCGTGGTCAGCTCTTTACTTTTTACAATCTTATACATACTCCACCTCTTCTTATATTGTTTTCAGCCCGATCAAACCAGGCTGCCAACTGCCTGAATCCTCTCCTGTACAATGAATTATCCGCACCGGCATTCTCCTGCCAAACACTTATTCCGCCGCTTCAGAACAATCCTGTGATAATCCCGTCTTCCGTTACATCTATTCCATAAGCTGCGGGCTGCTTTGAAAGCCCCGGCATGGTCACCACATCTCCCGTCAGCGCCACCACAAATCCAGCCCCCGCCGCCACATACACCTCCCGCACCGAAAGCTCAAAGCCTTCCGGCCTGCCCAGGCGCTTCGGATCATCGGAAAGAGAATACTGGTTCTTCGCCATGCACACAGGCAGATCACCGAATCCCATTTCCGTAATTCTTTGCAGCTCACGTCTTGCTCCCGGTGAGAAACTGACGCTGCCCGCGCCGTAAATTTCAACAGCAACCTTGCAGATTTTCTCTTCCAGGGAAAGGGTATCCTCATATAGCACATGAAAATTACTCTTCTTCGTTTCCAGCGTCTCCAGCACCTTTTCCGCCAGAGCAATTCCGCCCTCTCCGCCCTTTTCCCAAACCTCTGACAGCGCAAATTCACAGCCTCTTGCTTCACAGAAAGCTTTGACATACTCTGTTTCCGCAGGCGTATCCGAAACGAAGGAATTTAAGGTCACCACCACCGGTATTTCGTATTTCTGCAGATTCTCAATATGCTTTTCCAGATTTACAATACCTTTTTCCAAGGCTTCCAGATTCTCTGTATTTAGATCGCCTTTGGCAACACCGCCGTTATATTTCAGCGCCCGAACCGTTGCCACCAATACTGCCGCATCCGGCTTTAAATCCCCTATCCGGCACTTTATATCAAAGAATTTTTCCGCGCCTAAATCCGCGCCGAAGCCCGCTTCCGTAATACAGTAATCCGCCATCCGCATGGCCGCCCTGGTTGCTCTGACTGAGTTACAGCCATGGGCAATATTGGCAAAAGGACCGCCGTGTACCAGCGCCGGTGTTCCCTCCAGGGTCTGGATCAAATTAGGCTTCATGGCGTCCTTTAACAGTGCCGCCATGGCGCCCACTGCCTTTAAGTCCCCGGCTGTAACAGGCTCTCCCGCCATATTATATGCCACGATGATCCGCGCAAGCCTTTCCTTTAAATCCTTCATATCCTCGGCAAGGCAAAGAATCGCCATGATCTCGCTGGCAACGGTAATGACAAAATGATCCTCCCTCACCACACCGTCCGCCTTTTTCCCCAAACCTACCACGATATTGCGCAGCACCCTGTCGTTCATATCCATACAGCGCTTCCACACGATCTGGCGGGTGTCGATCTGCAGCTCGTTTCCCTGCTGTATATGATTGTCCAGCAATGCCGCCAGCAGGTTGTTGGCAGAGGTAATGGCATGAAAATCCCCTGTAAAATGCAGATTCAGATCCTCCATGGGCACCACCTGGGCATATCCCCCTCCGGCGGCCCCTCCCTTGATGCCGAAGCAGGGTCCCAGAGAGGGCTCCCGCAGGGCAATCACTGCCTTTTTCTCCAGCTTTCCGAAGGCCTGCCCTAATCCTACACTGGTGGTAGTCTTTCCCTCTCCCGCAGGAGTGGGATTGATAGCCGTCACCAAAACCAGCTTTCCGTAAGGTCTGTCCTTGATACTGTCCAGGTATTCTTCCGTAAGCTTTGCCTTATACTTTCCGTAAAACTCCAAATCCTCCGGACCGATCCCCAGCGCCGCCGCCACCTTCTCAATGGGCTCCATGACGGCTTCCTGTGCAATTTCAATATCTGTCTTCATGTTCCCTCTCATTCCGCCGCCTATGCGGCACTGTTTCTGTCTGCCTGCCCCAACCCTCTGCCTTCGCAGGACTGTTCCGGCCCGACTGCCTCAACTCTCTGCCTCTGTCGGACTGTTTCTGTCTGCCTGCCTTGACTCTCTGCCTCCGCCAAGCCCACCTCTCTGGCCTTACTGCCTCTACAGGACTTCTTCTATCAGCTGTTCAAATTGCTCCGGACTCATCAAGATCTTTCTGGGCTTGGTGCCCTCTCCCTTGTCCACCACACCATACTCACAAAGCTGATCCATGATTCTGGCGGCACGGTTGAAGCCGATCTTTAAAAGCCGCTGCAGGGCGCCGATGGATGCCTTATCCTGCTCGATAATGAACTTTCCTGCCTTCTCAAAGAATTCATCCAGATCGGAACCGCCTTCCGGTGAACTGCCCCCGCTGCCGCTTCCGATGTTCATTATTTTCTCTTCTACCTCTTCCGCATAGACATTGCCCAAAGCCTGGTTTTTCAGGTAATCCACCACGTCCGAGACCTCCTTGTCCGACACAAAGGCTCCCTGAATCCGGGCCGGCTTGGAATAACCCTGGGGGTAAAAAAGCATATCTCCCTTCCCCAGCAGCTTTTCCGCTCCGTTCATGTCAAGGATCGTGCGGGAATCCACACCGCTGGAAACCGCAAAGGCCACCCGGCTGGGCATATTCGCCTTGATCAGTCCGGTGATTACATCAACGCTGGGCCGCTGGGTAGCTATAATCAGGTGGATGCCAGCAGCTCTTGCCAGCTGTGCCAGGCGGCAGATAGATTCCTCCACCTCACCGGGACAAACCATCATCAGATCGGCAAGCTCGTCCACAATAATAACGATTTGCGGCATTTTCGCAGGAGCCTGCTCATCTCCGCCCTCCCGCATGGATTCCACCTTTTTGTTATAGCCCTTTAAGTCCCGCACATTATAATCCGCAAACCTGCGATAACGATCCTCCATTTCCGATACGCCCCAGTGAAGCGCGGCAGAAGCCTTTTTCGGATCGGTGACCACCGGTATCAGCAGATGAGGAATGCCGTTATATACGCTTAATTCCACCACCTTGGGATCCACCATAATCAGCTTAACATCATCCGGATGGGCCTTGTACAGGATACTCATAATCAGCGTATTGATACATACGGATTTACCGGAGCCCGTGGAGCCGGCAATCAGCATATGCGGCATCTTCGCAATATCCGACACCACCGTCTGCCCGGCAATGTCCTTGCCCACCGCAAAAGCAAGATTGGAGGGAAACTCCTTAAATTCTCTGCATTCCAGCAAATCCCGCAGTGCAACGGTCATATTCTCCTTGTTGGGCACCTCGATGCCGATGGCTGCCTTACCCGGAATCGGCGCTTCGATTCGAATATCGGTAGCCGCCAAATTCAGTTTAATATCGTCCGTAAGGCCTACGATCTTCGACACCTTGACTCCCTGCTCCGGCTGCAGCTCGTACCGCGTGACGCTGGGACCCTGGCTGATGTCCGTAATGGTAACCCGCACGCCAAAAGTGTTCAAAGTCTGCTGCAGGTGCATGGCAGTCTCCTTCAACTCCTTCGTGGAATCTCCCGCAGCCTTTGCGCCCTTCTGCAGCAGTGACAGCGGCGGAAACATATATTTTTTCGGAATCCGTTTTTCTCCGTGGTTAATATCCTTTTGTATATCCGAAACAGGTGCCGGCGCGGCCGGACGTTCCGGTGCTGTGTGCGTGCCTGTCCCTCCCGCAGAGACACCCTCCTTATGTATCCGGATGGACTGAGAAACATCCTCCTGTGCCTCAATGGTTGATGTATCAGGCTTTGGCTCCGCCGTCCGGAGCGCTTCCTCTACGGCTTCCCCGTCCTCTTCCTGCACCACATCATTTATGGAAACCTGGTGCATACTCCGGATACGCACCTTTTCAAAATCAAACTCTGCTGCCGCAGGCATTTCCTGCACGGGCTCTTCCGCTTCCTCCGAAAACATGATTTCATGTATATCATCCCGATGGCTCTGCTCCTCCGGCTTCATCAGCGCAGTGTCCAGCATAACACCGGAGACCTTTTTTTCCATCCGGAGGATTTTTTCGTTTTCTTTAACCTCTGCCTTCAGCCTGCGCTGCTCTTGCTGCTCCTGCCGCCTGAGGCGGGTTGCTTCCTTCCTGCGTCCTGCATCCTCCCTGCGCTGCTCTGCCTCTTCTCTGCGCTGCTCTGCTGCTTCCCTCCTGCGCTCCACGTCCTCTCTGGAACGCTCCCGCATCCGGCTTCCGCTCTCTTTAACGCTTTTCAGCAAAGATTTCTCCGTCACAAGAATCAGGCTGATCACGGAGCAAAGTAAAAGCACTAAAACCGTTCCAATCGTCCCCAGATAATGATGCAGCAGGAAGCTTAAGCTTCCCCCGAGGACTCCGCCGCCGTTTCTGCTGTCACGACACCTCTCATAAATTGCCTTTACATCATATCCTGTTGTTCCTGCAGCATCCGGGGCGGCAGGATGCCCCACAATCAGGTCGCACACTGCCCCTAATATAATAAACAGAGCAAATCCCGCAATTATTTTTCTCATTGCATTGGGATTTCCCTCATTGGCAAACCGGAACGCAACTGCAAGAAACAAAAGAACCGGAGCCACATATGCCGTAAATCCAAATACGCCAAAAAGGAAGCCGCTGACCGCGTCTCCCACAGGTCCGATCATGCCGAAATTGCAGCAGAACAAAATAACCATCAACACAAAAAGCGCGATCAGCCCAATCTCATGAAGCAATGCGCCGTCCCCTGACGACCTTTGCATTTCCTCCGCTCTTTTCCCTGTTCTGCCCTTCTGGCTGCCTGACCTTGTACTCCCGGAATTCTTCCTGCCTTGTGAAGTTGATGTCCTTTTTCCGGTAGAAGCTGCCATATGTCATCATACCCCTCTTTTTTCACACTTTCAAACATGCCGACGCGCCGAAACCACCATTTAACAGACTATTTCCCCGCACCCGCAAGCTCGCGCGTTTACTATTATAACACTTCCGGGGCAACTTGTCACCCTTCTTTCAATCCTTAAGTCTTCTCGTCCCCTACTGGTCAAAGGCATCGTCCGTCTCCTGAAAGAAATCCTCGCGGAATTCCTCGAACGTCACCTGATTCTGCTCCAACGATTCCAGATAAAGCAGCAGACGCACAAACCCCTGTCGGATTTCTTTTTCTTTCCCGTAAGAAAGCAGATTTTCATACCGGCGGATCTCCTGCTCCAGATTCTCCCGCACCTGACCCGTACACTCCATATACACCCGTCTGGCCCGCTCAATCAACAGTCGGTCTCTCTCTTTCCCCTTAGGGTACATGGCCATCTGATTCAGTTCCTTTATTCTTTCTTCCAGCTGGTCCCCGCTCAGTCCGATATTTCTGTTCAGTATCACCTTGTGAACCGATTTCCCCGGTCTGTCCACACGAATATCTAAAATACCGTTAATATCATAAAGAAAGGTAGCCACCGCGCTCACCTCTCCCGCAGGCCGCCTGGGCAGACCGTCAATGCTCAAGGTACCCAGCAGCAGATTATCCCGCACCATGATGCTCTCCCCCTGGTAAATTCTGAATTCCATAGTATCCTGAAAATCCCGGGCCGTGGAGTAAATCCGGCTGCGGCTGCAGGGCAGCGTGTCATTCCGCTCAATAATGGGAGAAAACGTACCGTCGTACAATTCCATTCCCAGGGAAAAGGGACAAATATCAGACAACACCATATCACGGATCTCTCCGGCTCTTGCCTTGATTGCTGCCGCCAGTCCCACCCCCAGCGCAATGCTTTCGTCCGGCTGATCGTCCACCACCACGGAAGTTTCCGCAATGCTTTGAATATACTGATGCACCACCGGCATTTTGGAAGAGCCCCCTGCCAGAATAACCTCATCGATTTCTTCCCAGGTCATACCGCTGTCATTGAGCGCCTTCTTGATCGGCCCTGTCATTCGTTTAAAAAGCTCTGCGGAAATATGAATCAGCTGCTGGTTGTTCATCTCCATGGTATACTCGAAT
>CAZAMX010000057.1:0-8647 GCA_964486095.1 uncultured Acetatifactor sp.
GTATACTGTCCTGAAGCAGGAGGGGTATGTCAAGGTGGACCGCAGGAGAGGGGCCGTTATTGCCATTGATGTTGACAGTATGAGGACGCTTGCGGAATTAAAAAAGGAATTGCAGGTAATCCTTGCTAAGAGCAGTTGTCAAAACATTTCCAAAGAACAAATACATGAACTGATTTATGAGATTTATGAAGATTATAGATGACGGAGGACATATGTTATGCAGTCGCAGTTTACAAATAACGCACAGGAGGCATTGAAAGCAGCCGCGCGCTGTGCGTCTGCCTTAAAGCAGGGGTACGTGGGAACGGAGCATATTCTGGCAGGACTCTTAAAGGAGCAGTCCGGCGTGGCTCATAAGGTACTTACGGATAACGGGGTGGAGCTGGAACGGGTGACGGAGATGATCCGGGAATCCATCGCCTTTGACGGGGGCGTGGGAATCAGGGAGCGGGAGGGATATTCTCCCAGAGCCCGTAAGATTCTGGAGGAAGCCCACAGGCAGGCAGCCCGATTCAATCAGCAGCAGACAGGGACCGAGCATCTGCTGATGGCGATTATCAAGGAAGGCGAAAATGTGGCGGTCAGGCTGCTCAACACGTTAGGGGCCAATGTGCAGAAGATTTATGCGGACACGCTGATCGCCATCGGCCAGGACGGCAACCTGTATAAGGAGGATCTGGGCAGAAGGGCTCAGAACAAGAGTAAAACCGGCACGCTTAACCAGTACAGCAGAGATCTGACTGCCATGGCCAGAGAGGGCAGGCTGGATCCGGTCATCGGCAGAGAGGACGAGATCCGCCGTCTGATCCAGATCTTAAGCAGGCGGACAAAGAATAATCCCTGCCTGATCGGAGAACCGGGAGTGGGCAAGACTGCCGTGGTGGAGGGTCTGGCTCTGCGCATTGTGGAGGGTAAGGTGCCCTTTACGGTGAAGGATAAGCGAGTGCTTACCCTGGATCTGTCCGGTATGGTGGCAGGAAGCAAATACAGAGGCGAGTTTGAGGAACGGATCAAGAAGGTTATAAAAGAAGTAATTGATGACGGAAATGTAATCCTCTTTCTGGACGAGCTGCATACCATCATCGGAGCCGGCGGAGCGGAAGGAGCCATCGACGCCTCCAATATTTTGAAGCCGTCCCTTGCCAGGGGAGAGCTGCAGATGATCGGCGCCACTACGATAGCGGAGTACCGGAAGTATATAGAGAAGGACGCCGCCCTGGAACGCAGGTTTCAGCCGGTGAATGTGGAAGAGCCTACGGAAGAAGAGGCGATTCGCATTCTGGAAGGCATCAAGGGAAAATATGAGGAGCATCATCAGGTTTCCATCACCTCAGAGGCGGTGGAGGCGGCAGTCAGGCTGTCCGGGCGTTATATCAACGACAGGAATCTGCCGGATAAGGCCATCGACCTGATCGACGAGGCGGCGGCAGGCGTCAGGCTGCGTTCCTCGGATGTGCCGGATAAGCTGAAAAGTATTACGGAGCAGATCAAGAAAATGGATCTGCAGATTGAACGCTCCATCCGCATGGAGGCTTTTTCCCAGGCGGCGGAGATCAAACGCAGCCAGGATGAACTGATCAAAAAGTACGAGCGCACGAAAAAGAGGATTCAGGGCAGCACCTCCGGGAAGCAGCCGGTGATCGGAGAGAACGATATTGCAGATGTGGTGGCCATGTGGACCAAGATCCCGGTACAGAAGCTGGCCCAGAAGGAGAGCGAGCGGCTGCTGAAGCTGGAGGGGATTCTGCATAAGCGCGTCATTGGTCAGGAGGAAGCCGTAACGGCAGTGGCTAAGGCCATGCGCCGGGGGAGAGTGGGATTAAAGGACCCCAGGCGTCCAATCGGCTCCTTCCTGTTTCTGGGGCCTACAGGCGTTGGCAAAACGGAGCTGTCCAAAGCCCTTGCGGAGGCGATGTTCGGCTCAGAGGACGCTATTATCCGGGTGGACATGTCGGAGTATATGGAAGGGCATTCGGTTTCCAAGATGATCGGTTCACCTCCGGGATATGTAGGATTTGAGGAAGGGGGCCAGCTCAGCGAGAAGGTGCGCAGAAATCCCTATTCCGTGGTGCTTTTTGACGAGATTGAGAAGGCCCACCCCGATGTGTTCAATGTCTTGCTTCAGGTGCTGGATGACGGGCATATCACGGATTCCAAAGGCAGGAAGGTCAGCTTTAAGAATACCATCTTGATTATGACTTCCAACGCGGGAGCCCAGCGGATTGTCGACCCCAAGAATCTGGGGTTTGCCACGGCGGGGGATGTAAAGAGGGATTATGAAAAGATGAAGTCCGGCGTGATGGAAGAGGTAAAAAAGAGCTTCAAACCGGAGTTTATCAATCGAATTGACGATATTATCGTGTTCCATCAGCTCAACAACGACAATATGAAGGCCATCGTGAGCCTTCTGGCCGCAAATCTGTATAAGCGCTGTGAGGAACAGATGGACATCCGGCTGACCATGAGCGGAGCTTTGAAGGAGCATCTTGTAACCAAATACGCGGATGTGAAGATGGGAGCCAGGCCCTTAAAGCGGGCCATTCAGTCCGTGGTGGAGGACGCCCTGGCGGAAGAAATCCTCATGAAAAAGGTACAGCCCGGGGACGCGGTGACCGCAGGATACAAAAACGGGAAAGTGGTGTTTACCGTAAAAAAGTAAGCGGTTCGGCAGAGCTGTTACTTGTAAAAATATATGGCGAAGTGATGGGTTTTCGATTATAATAAAGATAACGGAAGCGATTCAGGCAACGAATGAACAACAGGAGGGTATACAAATGGCAGTTGTGGAAGAGCTGATCCGCAGTGAGGCGGACGGCAAGGTCAGTTTCGGTAATCATAAGCTTGCGCAGAAGGCGAAGCTGGAGGACTTTCAGCATGAGGGAGATCTGCTGAAGGTTAAGACCTTTCGGGATATTACCAAGCTGGAAAAGAACGGTATGTTCCTTTATGAGTCCGTCCCGGGGACCAGCGTCCGGAATTATACCGAGACGGAAAGCGGCGTGGAGTTTGTGGTAGAAGGGGACGAGGACGCACAGATTACCATCGGGCTGGACGATGATACGGAGTACGAGGTGTTTGTAAACGGTAAGTGCATCGGTACCATGGCTACGGGCCTGGGAGGAAAGCTCTCCTTAAGCGTGGAGCTGGAAGCGGCAGACGAGGTGCCTGTCAGGGTCGAAAGGGTATAGTTAAAATGGCAAAAGGCAAATCGGCGACTGTATTTTTCTGCCAGAGCTGCGGGTATGAGTCCTCAAAATGGATGGGGCAGTGCCCGGGATGTAAGGAATGGAATTCTTTTGTGGAAGAGACGGTGAGCAGGGCGCCCCATATGGGGGCGCCTTCTCCAAAGTCAGGCGGACGCGGCGCTGTTTCAGGCGGTTCCGTGCCCAGTCTGCTTAAGGATATATCCATCAAGGAAGAGGATAAGATCTCCACGGGAATCGGGGAGCTGGACAGGGTGCTGGGAGGCGGCATCGTGCAGGGTTCTCTGACATTGGTAGGCGGGGATCCGGGAATCGGCAAATCTACTCTGCTTCTGCAGGTATGCCGTAATCTTTCGGACAGCGGGCATAAGGTGCTGTACATATCCGGGGAAGAGTCCCTGACACAGATAAAAATGAGGGCGGACAGGATCGGGACTTTTAGCAAAGAAATGCTGCTGCTTTGTGAGACGGATTTGAGCGAAATTTCGGAGATCATTCGCTCCCGGAAGCCGGAGGCGGTGGTGATCGATTCCATACAAACCATGTACAACGAAGAGGTGAGCGCCGCGCCGGGCAGCGTTTCCCAGGTGCGGGAGTCTACGGGGGTCTTGCTGCGGCTGGCCAAGGGGCTTGGGGTCTCGGTATTGATTGTGGGGCATGTGACAAAGGAGGGAACGGTTGCGGGGCCCAGGGTGCTGGAGCATATGGTGGATACGGTTTTGTATTTCGAAGGGGACCGACACGCTTCTTACCGCATTCTGCGGGGAGTAAAAAACCGGTTTGGCTCCACCAATGAGATCGGTGTCTTTGAAATGCGTGAGCAGGGCCTGATGGAAGTACAGAATGCCTCGGAATATATGCTGGAGGGCAGGCCGGAGGATGCCAGCGGCTCGGTGGTGGCCTGCACCATGGAAGGTACAAGACCTTTGCTGGTGGAGATTCAGGCGCTTGTCTGCCATAGTAATTTCGGCATTCCCCGCAGGCAGGCCACGGGGACGGATTTCAATCGGGTAAATCTGCTGATGGCGGTGCTGGAAAAGCGTTCCGGCGTACAGCTGGCAAGCTGCGACGCTTATGTGAATATCACCGGCGGCATCAAGATTTCGGAGCCTGCCATTGACTTGGGGATTGTGCTGGCGATTTTGTCCAGTTTTCGCAATAAAGCCATTTCGCCCAAGCTGATCGCTTTCGGGGAGGTGGGCTTGAGCGGAGAGGTACGCAGTGTCAGTATGGCCAGACAGCGTGCGGCGGAGGCGGCAAAGCTGGGATTCGAGACCTGTATCGTTCCCTTTGTCTGCGCGGAGGACTGCAGAAAGACAGGCGGTATAGAGATCATCGGCGTTAAAACGGTGCAGGACGCTATAGACAGAATTCTTTCACGATAAGATAAGGCGGCGCGAAACAGGGCGGTTTTGTCAGGATATAGGGTGGCTATTATATCATTATAAATCAGAGGGGGAGGAACTGATATGAAAAAGCTGATATTGGCGGCGTTTTCTTTTTTCGTGTCAGCCATGCTTTGCGGCTGCGCAGGGGAAAAGGCGCCTTCATCGGAGAGCAGACAGGCGGATATACCTTTTCTGCCGGAGGGTGAGAGCGCGTCGTGGAAGGTGGAGGGCTTTGCCGCGCCGGGAGAAATACAGGAGGGACAAGCTCTGTGGTCGGGAGAATATCGGGCCTGGGAGAAGGAGAGCAGCTTTTCCGCTGCCGAAGGGGAGAAACTGATCTATTTGGATGAGGGAGTACAGGGAGCGTTTTTTTGGCGTTTTTCCCTGGAAGAACGCGAGATAGCCGTTTCCGAATCCGAAAGGAAATATGCTTTGGAGCTTTATGATGCGGCAGGCGGAGAATGGACCGTCAAACAGTTTACTCAGGCAGATTTGGGACTGGAGGGTCAGGAAGGCCTGCTGGTGGACATGGACTGCCTTGACGAAGAGCATTACGTGTTCCGATGGGTGAATTTCGCAAAAGACGAAGAGGGGATGTACCGTCAGACCGCGGACTGTATGGTTTATACGGATCTTGCGGGGGATAACCGCGCCGTGGAAATGGGAGAAGCTTTGCGGGAAAAGAAAATTGTACCTGAGCCGGAGGCCGCAGAGCAGATTTCGCTGTATGGATTCGACTGGTGCTGCGACGGCAGGGGTCGTATCTGTGCAGGCCGGTGGGATAATGGCAGTTATGCCTTCTGCGTGTTTGATGCCGACGGTACATTTTTGATGGAAAGCGAAGCGCAAACAGATGCAGTGCCCGTATTTCCCCTGCGTACCGAAGGCGGGGAGCTGATCTTTCCTGTCTATGTCAACAGCGGGAAATGTTATGAATTTCTATGGGCGGATACCGAGGAAGGCGTATTTCGCACGCTGGCGAAAATGGAGGCCTCAAGTCCCTGTATTGCAAAGATGTATGGTATGCGGGGGGATGAGATTTATTACGAATTATCGGACTCGATGGCCGGAAAGGCTATTGTGAGCTGGAACGTCAAAAGCGGCGAGCAGAAAAAAGTATTTGACATACAAAACGCCGGAATAGCAGGCTATACGATTTTATTGGCATTGCCTCAGGGACAGTCTCCCGTGCTGGGATTGATGAAGTACGGGGGAGGAATACGCAAAGCATGGATCAGCGATCTGTCGGAGCAGGAACCGGCAAAGAAGGAGGATGGCGTCAGGGTGGCGTTATTGGCTCCCTGGGAGAGGGGAGCGGAGTGTGCCGTGCTGGCATCCACGGAAAATCCTAATCTTCACTTTGCGGTGGAAGATGCTCTTACGCAGGAGGCCCGGGACAGGATTTTTGCCGAGATGACGCAGGGAAAGGGGCCGGATCTGCTGTTTGTAAAGCGGGAGGATATGTATCTGCTGGCAGAAAAGGGTTTGCTGGCGGATATGGGCGGGCTGCTTGACGAGGGACAAAAGGAGCGGATTCTGCCGGGGGCGCTGGAGCTGGGAACCGTTGACGGCACCCTTTGCGGGCTGCCTTATGCGGTCTCCGCGCATACCCTGATGGTGTCTGAGGACATCTGGGGCGAGGATACCTGGCGTTTGGAGGACATAATCGCCCTGATGGAAGCGGGAAAGCTGGAGGGTGCGGTTTACTCCGGAATGTCAGGAAGATATGAAGCCCCGCTGATGGCGGTACTGGATCTGGTCATGTACGGCTTTGAAGATTCTTTCCTGATTGACTGGGAGAACAGGAAGTGTCACTTTGATGATGAACGTTTTATTCGTCTGCTGGAGCTTACCAAAACGGATGTCAGCGGCGCAGTGCCTGACAGGGAGGCGCTTTTAAAGGAAGGAAAGGGGATTGTGCAGGGGTGGTTTGCCTATGAATCCACATTCCTTGATTTCTATAAAAGCATGGAAAAAGAGGGCGGCCGGATCGTAGGCTATCCCACCGAGGGCAGTTGTGGGAGTTATCTGGGCGAGGTGGGCGGTATGCTGGTGGTGAATGCAAACGCGGCTGACAGGGAGGCGGTAATTTGCTTTCTGGAGACGCTGCTGGGAGAGGAAATGAAACAAAAGATGACCGGCAACAGCCTGAGCATATTGGGTCTTGAGCCGGAGGCCTGTCTTGTGGAGGATGAATCAGGGGTTCTCAGGTTTTTTGGGGGAAAAGAGGTGCCCGTGTATGAGGACGGCACCACGGCTCTCCATCGGGGGGCGGATTTTCTGGAGAGCTGTACCGCCATGCCGCGCAAGTACTATCAGATCAACAGCATTCTTTCCGAAGAGCTCACTGCCATGTATTCCGAGAATAAGCCGGCGCGTACCACTGCGGAGATCATTAACAGCCGGGTGCAGCTTTACCTGGATGAGGGAAATTAGGGCGATAAAGGAAATAAAAATTTTCCTTGCCAAGACAGTCTGCTTTGTGTTATAATACATTTCGTCGGTAAATTTGACTTGCCGGCGGGATAAAGGGGAATAGTACAATGGTAGTGCGGCGGTCTCCAAAACCGTTGATGGGAGTTCGATCCTCTCTTCCCCTGCTTGGGATAAATCCGGTGGCTGTAGCGGCTGCCGGATTTTTGCGTGGAAGTGTAAATAAAGAAAGGGGTAGGTTGACTGTGAATCAGGAAGAAAAGCTGGAAAAAGCATTGCAGACGCTGCATGAATATGTGCTGTCCCTTGGGGAGCAGGCAGGAGAAGAGCAAGAATACGGCGAAAGGCTTTGGCAGGGAATTCGGCAGTCCGAGGGGCTTTTGCAGGAGCTGGCCTATTATCATGATTACGGGAAATTCCTTTGCAGGTACAGAGTGGCGGGCTATACCCTTGCGGATGTGCTGGTATGGCAGGTAGATCATTTCAAGCTGTATATGGACCGGCCGCAGGAGATGAACCGTTACCGCACGCCCAGACTGCTGCTCACCGCCTTTGACACCATGCTGCAAATGGAAACGGACCCCCTTCCATTTGTGAAGAAAATGGAAGGCGAGTCCGGTCAGGATGCCGCCAATGGGTAGGAAGGCGAAACTTCTCATACTTTTCCTTGTGCATAAGCAAACTCGGCTTCCAGTGTATCGGGAACCGGGGTGCCGCTGTTGCGCAGCTTTTGCCTTAAAGTGTTTAAATGGTGGAGCCGCTGTCCGCGCAGGACCTTCTGGCGGCTCATTACTTCGGTATAGATGGGATTCTGCTCCATGGCAGCGGCAAGCTCCGCAGGGAACGGGCAGTAAGTCAGCAATATTCTTCTTGCCACCTTGTTCAGCCTGGGAGAACCGGCGCCCTCGAACAAAATCCAGATAATATAATCCCGCACAAACATTTCCTTGAAGCTGTTCTTGGCACGCTGGAGGCTGTTTCGCACCCGCTCCTTTGCCTCTGCGGAAAGCTCCTGATTTTTCCTGTAAAACTGTATATAGTCGAAATATTCGCTGGTGAGGGAGCGCTCCGAAACATCGTTCCATCTGCTGCTCTGGATACGCTTGCACATTTCCCAGCGGAATTCACCGGCCAGCCTTACCATAGTGGTACCGAGATCCTCCATATGGAAAATGGAAAAGAGCATTCTGCCGGGAGAATTCCTTTTTTTGCCTTCGATTTCCTGCCACATGACACCGCGGATTCCCACGTTGGGCATGAGGATGACGTCCGGCAGGAATTCCAGGTGAATGGTTTCCTTTCCCATAATTTCCATGTTGTCGTAATCCATGCTTTCCCGATAAAAAGCGGAGTAGTCGATGGATTTGATCTTTTCCAGCGCCCGGTGGACCTGGGTAGTGGTGACAAAGGAAGGCTTCAGGTCCTTCAGTACGTTATCCGAAGCAAAGAGAGGGCAGAAGGTGGTGACGCGGCCGCAGGTTATCTTGTTGACCTGGGGGAACATGTTTTCCATCTCGAAAGCCACCTTGCTCATGGGATCCTTCTCCAGCTCTGCGAATTGGGCGGCAGTGATGTTGTGCCCGGCCTTCTTTATCCCGGGGTCAAACAGCAGCCCCAGCGCGG
>CAZAMX010000057.1:8657-10194 GCA_964486095.1 uncultured Acetatifactor sp.
AACCGGTGCAGGCTGCCGTCTCGCATGCTACCCTGCTCATGGGATCCTTTTCCAGCTCGGTAAACTCGGCGGCAGTGATGTGATGGCCGGCCTTCTGCTTGTGCAGGTAATCCGTATAGTCCTCGTCGAACTCATTCCGGCTGGGACTTTTATCGCCGTTTAGGATGGCCAGCAGCCAGTGGTACAGGGTGTATACGCCAAAGGAGCTTTGATCCTCCATGCCGCAGGCAAGATTGTAAAGGGTGGCACAATTTGCCGCCCCAGCCAGCTCTTCATCCACATAGCCGAAGTACAGGAACATTTTCACCGGTGCGGGGATGCTGGAGGCATTTAAGGAAGCCTTGAAAATACTGGTATAAAGGGCGTAAAATTCATCCGTGATCTGCCTGCGGAGCCGGACGGCGAAATCCTCTGTGGAGGTTTTGTCTTCCAGAGCCCTGTAGGCTTCCACATGCTCTCTGAAGCTGCTGCTCTTATCGGCATCGAAGTCCGAAAAGCCTAAGATAGTATCCAGGGAGCCGATCAGCTCCTGCATAATCTCAGCGCTTGCGCCGTTTTCCTCAGGGGCGGCATCCTGCCGCTCATAGCTCTTGGGCGAAAGGCTGTTTTTAAAAGAACTGATACGGGAAGACACTTTTGTTTTGTTTAAAGAAGGATCATTTTCAAACTGCTTTATGATGCGGTCAATATCGTTAAGCAGGGAGTCAGAGTCTTCGCTGTTCTGTCCCAGTCGGTTATAGAGAGAGGTAAAAAACTCAAAAATGTCATTTCCGGAGGAATTGAAATAATATCCGGCAATATTTGAGCAGTAGCTCATCTGTTCTTCCAGAACGGTGAAGGTTCTGCGGAAGTCAAGACTTCCCTTGCGCAGCATGCCCAAGGATACCCCGGGCTCCAGCATAAAGCTTTTTGAATCCACTCCGGTGCCGGAGTAGATATGCTGCAGTCCAAGATAATAAGAGTTCAGCCACATATCCGCAGAGTCTCCGCCCATATGAGCGGATATTTCCGCCAGCCCCTCCAGTTCCTGAGGCTGGATATGGTATCTGCTGCAGAGAGAGTTGTACTTTGCGTAATCCTCCATCAGATTCTGGTGGAGACCGGTGCAGTTCATCTCGGAGCTGAAGCTCAGCTCCAAAAGTATGCTGATCTGATGGAACAGAGAGATCAGAAACAGTCTTGCCACATCCGGATGCTTTTGCAGCAGTTCATCCAAGGCATCCATGCCATTGAAGCGATAGGTTAAAATGACGGTGTCCTCCATGGCTGTATAGCCCAGAAAATGAACCTCCGAACACAGTTCGCAGACCCCGATCACATCTCCTTTTCCCAACTGATAAGTACCGCCGGGATACTCTACGAGGACCTTGCCCTTTGTCACCAGATGAAACGCGGTCATGGGCGGGACGCTGTTGTAGATACGCTTTCCTTTTTCTAATGTAATTCCTGCCATAATACTTCATACCTCTTTAAAAAATTAGTAATAATGATCCAGCAAGTATATATTATACACTCGGGAAAAATTATACCGGCTGTA
>CAZAMX010000058.1:0-10186 GCA_964486095.1 uncultured Acetatifactor sp.
TCACACCGGACACATCCTTTGATGTGCTGCTGCCATTCGCCGGTTCTGCCGCCGATGCGTTGTTTCTGTTTAAAAAGAGAACACTATCAAATTGTGCTATTATCAGACTATAAAAACCCGGAAAGAAGATTGCAGAATGAGAAAACCATGTGGAAAACTTCATAAAATCCCGGCTGTCGGACTGGCGGTACTGCTTTTATGCTGCGCGCCGGCTGCAGGCTGCGGCAAATACGAGCAAACGGCGCCGCTGCCGGAGCGGACAGATGAAATGCCGGAAAGTACAGAGTCTTCGGAATCGGCAGGAGAGGCAGCGCCGGAGGATCAGGAGGGGGCTTTCTGCTTTGACCCGGATTTAGCTTATTTCGTATATAGCGATAAGATGATTTTTGTAGACGAGGACCAGGCCAGGGAGCAGGGGCGCGACATTCTCACTCTGCAGCTTTCATTCCTCGACAGCCTGATGAAAAGCTGCGTAGATTATTTTAACAGCCACAATGACGATTACTATATTGCCGTTCAGGAGATCGGATTCGGCGAGGCGCTGTCTACCTGCCGGGAGCGTACGCTGGTAGAGCTGATTGCAGGAAGGGGGCCGGATATTTTCGAAGGGGATACCTTCCTCACCGTTACCCAGAGCATTCTGGATAAGGGCGCCCTGATGGACCTGGCCCCTCTGCTGGACGGCCTGGGGATTACCGATGAAAAGTACTTCCCGGCAGTCCGCGCCCTGGCGGACGGAACGCATGTATACGGGCTTTCCACTCATGTGTATCCGTGCACCTACAGTATCTTGGAATCCGTGCTGGGCAGCAGGGAACAGCCGGACATTGAAACCCTGGTGGACCGGCTTTACAGCTATCCGGACCAGACTGCCGTATGGTGGAAGGGTGCGCCGTATTATCTGGTGCTGGAGTATCTGCTGAGCGGCTCCGAGGACCTGCGGGGTACGATTGACTGGGAAGCCGGCCGGTGCGATTTCACCGGAGAATTCTTTGCAAAAGTGCTGGAGGTTACCAAACGGTATGGAGATCCCGAGAGAAACGGGCAGACAGCGGTTGTATACAGCTATGAACCAGGCCGGGACTCCCGGGAAGAATTTACGAGCGAGGGAAAGGTCATCCTGGATTTTCCGTTTGACGACGGATGGTTCCCCTACTGCAGCAATATTCACACCCTGATGGTAAACGCAAACACGAAATATCCGGAAGGGGTACAGGCGTTTATAAAATTTCTTCTGGGTCCGGAAGGGCAGACTTATATTGCCGATAATACCGCCGGCCTGCCCGTCAACAGGGAAATGGCGGCCAGCTACAAGGCATGGGAACTGAAAGAGAACCAGGAGGGGAAATCCCATAAATTCAGGATAGAGAACGGAGTTTCCGTGGAATTTTCCATGACGGAGGAACTGATTGACGAACTTATGGATTACACAAACCAGGCGCGGTATCTGCCCCTGAAAACAGAGGAAATCATGTCAATTATTAATGAAGAAGCGTATCTGTTCTTCACCGGCGATAAGCCTCTGGAAATGGTCATCGACCTGATTCAAAACCGGGTACAGCTTTATCTGGATGAACACATGTAGTATGACCTTATAAATCAAAACCGTCGTACTCAAAAAGGGACTGTTGCCAAAGCAACAGTCCCTTTTGCATAACTCAATTCTGCTTCCTACAACCTATACAAATTCCTTCACGGACTGATAAACGCCCTCTGCGTCCAGGCCGTACTTGGCCACCAGCGCTGCCGCAGAGCCGGACTCACCGAATACGTCCTGCATTCCGATCTTTTTCACCGGAGTGGGCAGCTTTGCGCACAGGCAGTCGCAGACTGCACTGCCCAGACCGCCGATCACACTGTGTTCTTCCACGGTCACTACCTTGCCGGTCTTCTTTGCGCTGCTGATGATAATATCCTCATCCAAAGGCTTAATGGTACAGATGCTCACCACCTCCGCCTCAATGCCGTCTGCTGCCAGCTTCTCCGCTGCGCCCAGAGCGGAATCCACGCAGATGCCGGTAGCCACGATTGTTACGTCCTTGCCTTCCCGAACAATGCTTCCCTTGCCGATTTCGAATTTGTAATCCGGTCTGTCATTGATCACGGGCACCGCCGCGCGTCCGAAGCGGATATAAACAGGCCCGTCATACTCCAGGGCCGCGCGGACAGCCGCCTTGGCCTCCACGTCATCCGCAGGACACATCACCACCATACCGGGAATTGTCCGCATCAAAGCTATGTCCTCATTGCACTGGTGAGTAGCACCGTCCTCGCCCACGGTGATTCCCGCGTGGGTAGCGCCGATCTTCACATTCAGGTGAGGATAGCCGATGGAATTGCGGACCTGCTCATAAGCACGCCCTGCGGCAAACATGGCAAAGGAGCTGACAAAGGGAATCTTTCCGGTCAGGGACAGACCTGCCGCAATTCCCATCATGTTACACTCTGCAATACCGCAGTCAATATGACGATCCGGATATGCCTTCTTAAAAACTCCCGTCTTGGTAGCTGCTGCCAGGTCGGCATCCAGCACCACCAGATTGGGGAATTCCTCCGCCAGCTCCTTCAACGCGTTGCCGTAGCTTTCGCGGGTTGCGATCTTTTTTACCGTATTCTCTGCCATTATGCTTCACCTGCTTTCTCTAATTCTGCGCCGATCTTCTCCAGATCCGCCATTGCCACTGCATACTCTTCATCATTGGGAGCCTTGCCGTGCCAGTCCACGCTGTTTTCCATAAAGGAAACTCCCTTGCCCTTTAAGCTGTGAGCCACGATACATGTGGGCATCCCCTTCGTATTCCGCGCTTCCTCAAATGCTGCGCGGATCGCGTCAAAGTCATGGGCATCCACATTAATCACATGGAAGTTAAAGGCCTCAAACTTCTTATCGATGGGATAAGGAGAGCAGACCTGGTCAATGGGACCGTCGATCTGCAGATTATTGTTATCCACAATCACGCAGAGGTTATCCAGCTTGCGGTGGCCTGCAAACATAGCAGCCTCCCACACCTGGCCTTCCTCAATCTCGCCATCTCCTAACAGGGTATATACCCTGAAATTTTTACCACCCATTCTGCCGCCGAGAGCCATGCCCACCGCAGCGGAAACGCCCTGTCCCAAAGAACCGGAGGACATATCCACACCGGGAATATGGATGCAGGGATGCCCCTGCAGATAAGAGCCCAAATGCCTTAAGGTCTTTAAGTCCTCAACCGGGAAAAATCCCCTGTTTGCCAGAGCAGAATACAGCCCGGGAGCCGTATGCCCCTTGGACAGCACAAAGCGGTCTCTGTCTTCCTTGTCAGGGTCCTTCGGGTCAATATTCATCTCTTCAAAATACAGATAGGTAAAAATGTCTGCTGCGGAAAGGGATCCGCCCGGGTGTCCTGCTTTTGCACTGTGAACTGCTGTCACAATGCCCTTCCGCACGTCATTCGCGTGCTTCTGCAGCTCTAAATTATTCATGCTCGTCCTCCATTTCTGCGCCGCCCTGCGGCAGATTTACTCTATAAGGGTTTTTAAATCATTTTATTTATCATATCATACGAAATTTATATGCGTCCACTCATTTATTGCGGTGTTTTTTGTCCGTAATACGCGTTTGCACCGTGCTTCCTGTAATAATGCTTATCCTGAAGCTCCTGCGGCGCAGGCTGGATGCGGGGATTGATGGTCTCCGCGCGGTAAGCCATCTTTGCCACCTCTTCCAGTACCACCGCATTATGTACCGCTTCCTTGGCATCCTTGCCCCAGGCGAAGGGACCATGGTTCTTGCAGAGTACCGCAGGCACCGCCACAGGATCCTTGCCCAGCCGCTGAAACTCGTTTACAATCAGGTGTCCGGTATTTTCTTCATATGCCTCTTCGATCTCTTCCTTGGTCAGGCACCTCACGCAGGGCACCTCGCCATAGATATAATCCGCATGGGTGGTGCCGTAACAGGGGATGCTGCGCCCGGCCTGGGCCCAGCTGGTAGCATAGGAAGAATGGGTATGTACCACACCGCCAATTTCGGCAAATGCCTTGTACAGCTCCGCGTGGGTAGCGGTATCCGAGGAAGGATTGAAACGTCCTTCTACCTTTTTACCGTTTAAATCCACCACCACCATATCCTCCGGCGTCAGCTTCTCGTATTCCACACCGCTGGGTTTGATGACGAACAGCCCGCTCTCCCTGTCAATGGCGCTGACGTTTCCCCAGGTAAAGGTTACCAGCCCATATTTTGGCAGATCCATATTTGCTTCATATACCAGTTTTTTTAATTCTTCTAACATGACGACCCTCTCTTCCTGTCTGATGCTTTTTACTCATTCACTGCAATTCCTGTTTGATGAACAACGCAGGATTCTTTTGCGTTTTTTAGGGAATGATTAATGTTTCTTAGACAGCGTACCATGCTGCCTTAGAAACTCTTCATTCCTTGGATGGCCGCCTTCTCAGCCGGCAGCGTACTCTTGTATTTCTCCACAAAGGCATCAAAGCCTGCCACATCCTCCGCTTTGGGCTCGATGGTGCTGCCGGTCTGCCCCGCAAATATCCTGCTGCTCAAGTAATCCGGCAGGCTCTCATCCGCCGCCTTCTCCAGCATAAATGCGGCCAGGACAGCCATGCCCCATGCTCCGCCTTCGCTGGCGGTATCCAGCACCGTGACCGGTGAGTTAAAGGCTGCTGCCATCAGCTGCTGCCCCACCACGGGAGTCTTGAACAAGCCGCCGTGGCCCATGAGGGAGTCCACCTTCACATGTTCTTCCTTCAGCAGAATATCGTTGCCGATTTTCAGTGTGGCCATGGCGCTGTAAAGATGGCTTCTCATAAAGTTTGCCAGATTAAATTTAGCGTCCGGCATCCGCACAAACATCGGTCTGCCTTCGTTTAAGCCCGTCACCGGTTCCCCGGAAAAATAATTATAAGCCACCAGCCCGCCGCAGTCCGCGTCAGCCTCCAAAGCCTCCCTGTACAGGACGCCGTACAGATCATTCTTATCAATCTTCATCCCGAACTTATCAGCAAATTCCCCGAACAGATTGATCCAGGCATTTAGATCTGAGGTACAGTTATTGCAGTGTACCATGGCCACGGGATTGCCATCCGGAGTGGTCACCATGTCTATCTCTTCATGTACCTTTTCCAGCGCCTTCTCCGTCACTACCATAGAGAAAATAGATGTGCCGGCGGAAATATTGCCGGTGCGCACCCGGACGCTGTTGGTGGCCACCATACCGGTGCCCGCATCTCCCTCAGGGGGGCACATGGGACTGCCGGCCTGCAGGGTTCCCGTGGGATCCAACAGCTTTGCACCCTCCGTGGTAAGGCATCCCGCCTTCTCCCCCGCGCACAGCACCTTCGGCAGAATTTCCTCCAGCTTCCAGGGGAAGCCCTTGGGCGCAATCAGCTCATTAAACTGCGCGACCATCTTGCTGTCAAAGTCTTTTGCTTCGGAATCAATGGGGAACATGCCGGAAGCCTCACCAATGCCCAGCACTTTTTCTCCCGTAAGCTGCCAGTGAATATAACCGGCCAGGGTGGTGAAAAAGGCAATGTCCTTCACATGCTCTTCCCCGCTCAAAATTGCCTGGTAAAGGTGGGCAATGCTCCATCTCTGGGGAATGTTGAAATGAAGCAGGGGCGTCAGCTCCTTGCAGGCTTCCTCTGTCATGGTGTTCCGCCAGGTGCGGAAAGGAACCAGCAGCTCTCCCGCCTGGTTAAATGCCATATACCCGTGCATCATGCCGGAAAACCCGATGCTGCCGATGGAAGTCAGACTCTCCCCGTACTTATTTTTTACATCCTCCGCCAAACTGCGGTAGCAGCCCTGCAGCCCGCTCCAGATGTCGTCCAGACTATAAGTCCAGATATTGTTTTCCAGTCTGTTTTCCCAATCATGCGTCCCCATGGCAATGGGATCATGGCTTTCATCCACCAGCACCGCCTTGATGCGTGTGGAGCCAAACTCAATTCCCAGAAAAGTCCTGCCGTTCCTGATGGCATTTTTGATTGCCTCGCTCATATTTCTATTCCGCCTTTCTGCGCTTTGCGCCTTTATGCTTACTCTATCACAATTCACCTATAATACACCGCATTCCATCTCAGCTCATTCTTCAGGGCAGGAATTGTGGTGTCCTTGTCAATAACAACACTCTCAATGCCCATGGCATCCGCCCAGTCAACCATCTGCTGTACAGTCAAATCGTAGGAAAATGCAGTATGATGTGCGCCCCCTGCCAGGATCCAGGCTTGCGCCCCCACCTCCAGAGAGGGCTGAGGCGTCCAGAAGGCTGTTGCCACCGGAAGTTTGGGCATGGGCTTTTCACACTTCTTACAGTCCACCGCATTGACCAGAAGCCGGAAACGATTTCCCAGATCCACCAGGGACGCAGCCACGGCCGGGCCTGTCTTGCTGGTAAACACCAGCCGGGCAGGGTCCTCACGATTCCCCATGGAAAGGGGCTGTACCTTGATACTGACAGGACCGTCAGAAATGGTGGGGCATACCTCCAGCATGTGCGCCTGCAGGATTCCTTCCTTGCCGGGAACAAAATTATAGGTATAATCTTCCATGAAGGAAGTACCCTTAGCATCCTTTTTGCCCTGGGTCATGATCTTCATCAGGCGCACCATAGCCGCTGTCTTCCAGTCCCCCTCTGCCCCGAAGCCATAGCCCTTTTCCATCAGTCTCTGAATGGCAAGTCCGGGCAGCTGCTTTAAGCCCCCCAGCATGCCGAAATGGGTTACGATCGCATGATAATCTCCTGCCTCCAGAAACTTCTCCAGCCCCAGTTCGATTCGGGCCTGAACTGCCACATGCTCCCGGAACTCCTTTGGATCCCGGCCCTCAAGAAGAATCTCATATTTATCATAATATTCCTCCACCAGGGCCTCTACGTCCCCCGCGGGAATTCCGTCCACATACGCAACTGCGTCATTTACATTATAATGGTCGATCTCCCAGCCGAATTTCACCTGAGCCTCCACCTTATCTCCCTCGGTGACTGCCACGTTGTTCATATTGTCTCCGATCCGGCAGACTCTGACATGGGAGGATTCCATGACACCCACCGCGGTACGCATCCAGTCGGCCAACTTTTCGCTGACGGCAGCATTTTTCCAATGCCCGACAATCACCTTTCTCTCAATGCCCATACGAGTGACAATATGCCCATACTCCCTGTCCCCATGAGCGGACTGGTTCTCATTCATAAAATCCATGTCGATGGTGTCATAGGGAATTTCTTCATTATATTGCGTGTGCAGGTGGCACAGTGGCTTATGATACTCCTGCAGGCCGATGATCCACATTTTCGCCGGAGAAAAGGTGTGCATCCAGGTGATAACCCCGGCACAGTTTTCATCATTATTGGCCTCATTAAAGGTGCGGCGGATGGATGCCTGATCAATCAGGGTCGGCTTCCAGACCAGATCATAGGGCAGCGCCCCGGACGCATTTAAGCCCTCTACCATCTCCTGGGAATGAGCCGCCACCTTCCTTAAGCATTCGTCACCGTACAGATCCTGAGAACCTGTACAAAACCAGAACTGATACTTTTTCGTTTCCTTCATGTTATCCTCCATTTACTCTTTTATTTTTGCATTTCCTGCCGTAAGCACTCCCATCCCGGCCACGGCAGGCATATCATCCGCATTCTTCCCGGACTGCCGCTGCATTCTGCTTCCTCTTCAGCCCCTTCCGGCTCCATATTCCGCCACCGACTGCCTCTCCACCACCCTGGTATCAAACTCCACGGTATGCTCTTTATGCCCTGTTCCCAGGGGAGCGGAGCTGCCCTTGCCTCTGATCATATCAAGAAGGGTCTCCGCCGCCTTTTCCCCCAGCTTTTCCTTGGGATGAGGCAGGGAAGTAATAGGAATCTCACTATGCAGCGCCAGATCCGAATCATCCATGCCGATCACCGAAACATCCTCCGGTACCCGGATCCCGTTTTCCGTCAGCATACGAATCAGCTGGAAAGCAATCTGGTCATTATAACAGAACAGGGCACTGCATTCCTCCACCCGGTTCAGTATCTTTTCCCGGCAGTAGTTTAGCTGCTTGGATTCATCCGTATCAATCCATACCATCCGGGAATCCGTGACAGTCAGCCCCGCCGCCTCCATGGCTCTTAAGTACCCCAGATACCGCAGCCTGCCCTGGCCGTCATCCAGCTTTAAGATAGCTCCTATATTCTTATGTCCCTTGCCGATCAGATAGTTCACGGCCCGCTCCGCCGCCTTCACATCATTTAAGGATACATGGGGCACATCCAGCTCCGGATAAAAGGTATTGATAAAAAGGATGGGAACTTTTCGGTTCAACAGCTGCCTGTAAAGAGAAAGATTGGGGTTGGGCAGGCCGCTCTTGGTTCCCTCCACTATGATCCCCGCCACATCATCCCTGCTGATCAGATCTGTCAGCACGGTCTTTTCCCGGTCCGGCATGTTGTCGGTGAAGGAAATCTGAACGGAATAGCCTCTCTCGAAAAGAGTCCTCTCGATTCCCTGGATGGTTTTGGGAAAAATATAGCTGTCCACATAGGTAGTCACCACCGCGATGCGGTTCCGCTGCTCTAAGTTCTCTCTGCGGTCAAAGCTTGCGTAGGTGCCGCTGCCCCTGACCCTGCGGACGGCACCCTTTTCCTCCAGCAGTCCGATCGCCTTTCTTACAGTCTGCCTGCTGATGCCAAACTTTTCCGTCAGTTCATTCTCCGAGGGCAGCTTATCCCCCGGCTTCAGCTCTTCGGACTCCATTAAATTTTCCAGATAATTAACAATATCTCCGTACTTTGTCCGTTTGTCTTCCATGTATTTAAGTATATTCGTCCGGCGTCAGCAAGTCAATACATCTTTTTGCTTTTTTATGTACATTTTCAAAAGTTGTTCACCATACAACTTTATCATTTCCTCCTGGCCCCTTAACCTTTGTTCCGCGAAATATCATATGATACCATTATTATACTCTTAAAGATCATGCTCCACATAATTCCGCAGCCGCTCCCTGAGCCTATCCACAAACTGATCAGAGTAAAAAATCTCCAAAAACTCCTGTTTATTTACCCAGCGGCAGGCTATGGTTTCTCCCGCCTGAAGCTTCACGCTGTCCTTAGGTGTACTGGTCACGCATAAATATCCCCAATAAATCGTTGTGTCCGTAACAATATGGTACAGGCTCTTCAAAGCTCCGTCCCCGGCAATCCCCGTCTCTTCCAGCAGCTCTCTTTCCGCTCCCTTTTCAGGCAGCTCTCCCTTCAATAGGGAACCGCCGGCACCGCTTTCCCAATATCCCGGATAATTTGGTTTGGCAGGGTCTCTCTGCACCAGAAGAATAGATCCGTCCTCATGGATCACAAAAACCTCCGCTGTTCCATGCCTTAATCCTTCCGGTATCTTTTCGCCCCGAATCAGATCGCATCCCGCCAGCGACCCATCCTCCAGGTAAGCATCCCACAGTTCAATATCCTGCATCCGCTCCGGAAGCTCTCCCTATACTATATCTATTTCCAAATATCCGCAGGTAAAGGGAAAAAAATCAAACTTTTTGGTGCCGATATGGTTCGCCCCCATATTTTCATACCAGGCGCGCAGCCTTTTATTTTCCTCTACAATGCCGATATTCATCTTTTTGCATTTCCTATCGGCCGCCGTTTCCAAAGCATGACGGAATAAAATCTCCCCGATTCTTCTGTGCCGGTACTCCGGTAAAACACATAAATTATTCAGCTCACACTCTTCATTTCCCTGTATGTACAGCGAATAGTATCCCAAAATCCGTCCGCTTTCGTCAAAATACCCATACATGGGCCTGTCTTCCTCATATTGCCGCTCAAGCCTTTCTGCGGTAATCGCAAACGCCGTAAAGCGGGGAGCGTTTTCTCTGGTAAAACCATATTCCCGTGCAACCGTCAGGAAACTGATTTGAATCAGCTCCACACACCTTTCAAGTTCACATTTGTTGACAGAACGTATCATGTCGTTCCTCCTTTTGCGCGCAAAATTAACGTAATCAATACAATTAATCAGCATGTCAGAATTCACACCATTATCCTATCACAAACACACATGCAATTCCATTCCCTTTTATCCTGCACAAAAGGGTAACAGTTCGGTCCTCCGGCAGGCCACGCCGCCAGGGATGATAGCTTCCTGTAAAGACCGTAAAAAACGTCGGTACTTAGTCTCCGTACTTTGGAGACTT
>CAZAMX010000059.1:0-4716 GCA_964486095.1 uncultured Acetatifactor sp.
ACGCCCCCTATGCGAATTATTCCTTCTATACCCAGGACAGCATTTTAAGAATGATAGATTACAATATTTCGCCTTCTTTTATCCTTTCCAGGGAGCCCTCCTATAAGCTGGCGGATACCTTTTCCGCAAATTTCTATTCCACGGAATACTCTCTGTACGAGGAATTGATCGGACAGGTGTACGGGACGGTGAACGGAGTTTTAAGTCAGGTCCAGGGATATGAATGGACCGGCAGGTATGTGCCGGAGGACGGGGTGGTAATCAACGCCTATCAGAAGGGCGGCGATACCAGGTATGTGATTATCAATTATACGGAAAACGAAGTGACTTATCAGGGAACTGCCGTTGCACCGGAGAGTGCGGCGGTGGCAGGAAAAGGAGGTGTGAACGATGGCTGATAAGGCTGTAGGGAAAGCTGCGAAGGAAAAGGCCGTGAAAGAAATTTCACTGCGCAGGGGCAGACGTGCTCCCAGTTATGAGAAACGTCAAAACCGTCTGGGCTATGGGTTCATGCTTCCCTGGATTATCGGGTTTGTGGTCTTTACCCTGATTCCCTTTGCTGCCACGATTGTCTTAAGTTTTTGTAATGTGAGTACCAATGTCACAGGCTATGACATTACCTTTGCAGGGTGGAGCAATTATTACACGGCGTTCTTTCGAAATACGGAGTTTGTGCCGGCTCTGGGCGCGTTTATCGCCATGGTGGTGCCCTATACCTTTGTGATTATTATCGTGTCCTTCTTTATGGCGTACCTGCTCAATAAGATACAGGTGGGCAAGGGGCTTATGAGAACCATCTATTTTCTGCCGGTAATCATCATGTCCGGTCCTGTTATGAGTCAGATTCTGGATCAGGCGGATGAGGCGGTGCAGATGGCTCAGGGAATGAACAGCGGATATGAAGGGGTTTTCATTCTGGAGATGATCCGCAGCTATTCCCCCCGGATTGCCGGGTTTATGGGCGATGTTTTTGACCAGCTGACCATGATTTTATGGTTTACGGGCATCCCCATTGTCCTGTTTGTCAGCGGGCTCCAGCGCATCAACGGTTCCCTGTATGAGGCGGCAAAGATCGACATGGCAAACGAATGGCAGATCCTTTGGAAGATCACCATACCCATGATTAAGCCCACGGCGCTGGTAGCTACTATTTTTACCATTGCCCAGCTGGGAACCTACGATACCAGTGCAATTTATGCGTTGATTAAGACGGCTACGGCCAACACCAACGGGGGCTTTGGCTTTGCTGCTACCTATTCCTGGATTTACTGTATCATTGTTTTGATCATTATCGGGCTGGGATGCCTGATCTTTAAGGAGAGACAGCCAAGGAGGCGGGATATATGGTAAGAAAGGTGAAAAATCAAAATAAGGTAAAGGTAAAGCATGATTTTAAATGGTGGCGCAACCGCGTTGCCCGGATTGCCATCTACTTTGTACTGATCTGTGTGGGATTTGTGTATCTGGAGCCGATCTTTGAGATCATTGCCAAGACCTTTATGTCGGCGGAGGACATTATTGATCCTTCCGTGAACTGGCTGCCCAGAAGTCTGTCCTTAAACAACCTGAAGGTGGCATCCAAGGTGTTGAAGGTGGGTCCTACGCTGCGCAATACCATATTATGGTCGGCAGGAATGGCAGTGGCCCAGACCCTTGTGTCTGCGCTGACAGGCTTTGCCCTTTCCCGCTATGACTTCAAGTTCAAACGGTTTTGGTTCGTGATGATTGTACTGGCCTTCATCGTTCCTACCCCTGTGACCATGGTGCCCAGGCTGATGATGTTTGTGACGGTACAGGAGGCCACGGCCATCCAGCTGATCGGAACGGCGCTTCCTCAGGCCATGATGGCTCTTTTAGGGCAGGGAGTTTACTCAACGGTATTGATCCTGGTGTTTTATACCGCGTTTAACATGATTCCCAGGGTGCTGGATGAGGCGGCTCAGATTGACGGTGCGTCTGCCATGAAGGTGTTCTGGTTTATCGTGGTTAAGATGTCGGCTACCACCATCCTGGTGGTGTTCCTGTTCTCCTTTGTGTGGAACTGGAACGAAACCTATATCACAGGTACACTGATGAGAAACAATATCGAGCTGCTGCCGGCAAAGCTGAATATGTTTAACAGTGAATTTGACAGCCTTGTGTCCGCTCAGGGAGGGGCATTTAAGCTGAACGAGGCTTATAAGATGGCGGCCACGCTGATTTCCATTTCGCCGCTGCTGATCCTGTATGCTTTCGTGCAGAAGCAGTTCATTCAGGGAATCGAGAATACGGGAATTACCGGCGAATAGTGTGAAGAGAAGTTCTAATGCTCACAGCCAAAAGCCTGATTCTCAGGCTTAGCTGTTTCGCAAAGAACTTCTAGACTTCACACCGAAGAATGCCCAAAGTACGGGCATTCTTCCCGGCAGTGGTGTGCGTAAAAGTGTGGGTATTCTTTCCGGCTGGGTTTTGCGGGGCAGAGAGGATGATTTTGGAGGTATGGACGTGAGAAGGAATACATTTTCGAAAAGGGTTTCGGCGGCAGCGCTGGCGGCGGTGCTGGCTTTGGCTCTTACGGGCTGCGGCGGAAGGCCGGAGGAAGGCTCCGGGGCGGCGGGAGATGCCGGAGGCAGGCCGGGCTCCGGGGCGGCCGACGATATGAGCAGCGGATCGGGGGCCGGTGCGCCGGAAAACGGGAATATAGAAAAGAACGAGGGCGGCTATCGTGTGGGCGGCTCCCTGTCCGGCGCTTATGTAGATCCCAACGAACAGCCGCCGGAAAAGGAAGCAAAGGCGGCGGGCTTTACCTATGACCGGGACAGCCTGACCTATGAGCTGGTCTGGTCCGACGAATTTGATTATGAAGGCGAGCCGGATTCCGAGAAATGGAGCTATGAGACGGGAGCCGGGGGCTGGGGAAATCACGAGCTGCAGAATTATACCTCCGGGGACAATGTAACGGTGGCGGACGGTTTGATGACCATCGAGCTTAAGAAGGAAGAGGACGGTCAATATACCTCCACCAGGCTGGTCAGCCGGGGTAAGGGAGATTGGACATACTGCAAGGTGGAAGCCTCCCTGAAGCTGCCCTCAGGCCTGGGAACATGGCCTGCGTTTTGGATGATGCCCACCGATTCCGCATATGGCGGCTGGCCAAAGTCCGGCGAGATCGACATTATGGAGCATGTGGGCTATGACCAGGATGTGATCGTGGAGACGGTACATACCGAGAAATACCATGGAGGACAGGGAAAGGGCAAGAGCTTTCCCACGGCGGGAGTCAGCGAGGAGTTCCATACCTACGGGGTGGAGTGGCTGCCGGATAAAATGATCTTCAGCATTGACGGAGAAGAAAAGTTTATCTATGATCCTTTTGATTACAGCCAGCGTCCCACCAGTGAATTATGGCCCTTTGATAAGGACTTTTTCCTGATATTTAATTTGGCCTTCGGCGGAGACTGGGGCGGCGCAAGGGGGACGGATGACTCCTATTTCCCCGTAGAATATCAGGTGGATTATGTGCGGGTATACCAGAGTCCGGAGATTTTAGAGCTGAAGTGTGAAGAGAATTTCTAAGCCTGCAAAGGACGCAGACTAAGAAATTCTAAAACTTCACACGGAAGAACGCAAAGTCGGCGTTCTTCCGGATTTGCACCAAGTTCATCAATTGTTTGTGCCGGCATAAAGAGGTGGGTATCGCCCCTCTTGGCGGCATGTATGAAAGGAATGAAGAAGATGAGCAATTACAAATTGGATGGCGATAAGTTTTTTATTGATAATTATACGGAGGTTCCGGCTTTTTCCAGTTTTCTGCCGGGACTTTCCGGAGTGAAAGGAATTCCGGTGTGGTCCTTTTACACCAACAGGGGACAGGGGATCAACAGCTTCGGCATTCATCATAAGGGAAATGCCATCATGGAGTTTAACTCCGCCAACACCGCGTATGAAAATACGCCCATCAAGGGCTTCCGTACCTTTGTCAGGGTGGACGGGGAGTATTATGAGCCCTTCTGCGCCTATGACCCAAAGGCGAAGCGCCGGATGGAGATTGAGAAGAACGCTCACACCATTTTCGAAGAAAGCCATGGACTGAAGATAAGGGTGTGCTACATTATTTTGCCGGGGGAAAATATCGGCGCCCTGGTACGCAGTGTAACAGTGGAAAATGCGGACAGCGCGGCTCATGAGCTGGAGATATTGGACGGTATGCCTCAGATCATCCCTTACGGAATCCAGAACGGGCAGTATAAGGAGATGTCAAATCTGTTCAAGAGCTGGGCGGATATTAAAAATATCGAAGCAAATGCGCCCCTTTATACCATGAGGGCTTCCAGTGACGATTCCGCAGAGGTTTCGGAGATTCAGGGAGGATATTTTTATCTGGCCGTCCGGGATGGCAAGCTGCAGCCGGTGCTGTATGATAAAAACGTGATCTTTGCCTGGGACAGCTCTATGGTCAATGCCGTGACCTTTCGGGAGGAGGGCCTAAAGGGTGTGCTGGCAAAGGAGCAGTGCTTCGCCAATAAGGTGCCCTGCGGCTTCATCCCCGTAAAAACAGTTCTTGCGGCAGGAGAAACCTGTGAGTTTACGGCTTTTTGCGGATTTGCTTCTTCCGTAGATCTGCTGAACGAAAAGGCCGGGAGTTTTTGTGCAAAGGGATATGCAAAGCGGAAGATGGAAGAGGCCAGGGAGCTGGTATCCGCCTATACCAAAGATGTGTGGAAACGTTCTGCCAAT
>CAZAMX010000059.1:4726-9801 GCA_964486095.1 uncultured Acetatifactor sp.
CATTCCCTTTGTGCTGGGAAAGGGAGAGAATAAGGCGGTGGTGCATTTATTCAGCCGTAAGCACGGGGATCCCGAGCGGGATTACAATTTCTTTTCCATTGCCGGGGAGTATTATTCCCAGGGTAACGGCAATTATCGGGATGTGTGCCAAAACCGCAGGAACGACGTGTTTTTTAATCCTGCTATCGAGGATTTTAACGTGCGCCATTTTTACAGCCTGGTGCAGATGGACGGATATAATCCGCTGGAGATTCGGCCCTGTACCTTTGTGATTCCGGAGGAAAACAAATCTGCGGCAGCGGAGCTGATTGCAGAGCATGTGGAGGATCCTGCAGGCAGAATTGCCGGAGTGCTGAGTAAACCCTTTACGCCCGGGCAGGTTACAAACGCCATTGCGGCCCATCAGCTGAAGGTGAAAGGGGACGAGGAAGAGCTGGTGAACGGACTCATCGGGCTTGGCAGGGAGCAGATTGAGGCCGGCTTCGGCGAGGGGTACTGGAGCGACCATTGGGATTATAATCTGGATCTGGTGGAAAATTTCCTGCTGGTATATCCGGACAGGCGGGAAAGCTTGTTGTTTGGAGATGACAGTTATGGATTTTATGACAGTGTGGGGGTGGTGCGGCCCAGAAGTGAAACTTATGTCATAAATAAAGGAAAGGTAAGACAGTACGGCTCCATGTATCACTGCAAGGAGAAGGCTGCGCGCCCGGGCTTTGTGGATAACGGCACCAACTGGTTAAAGGACAGGCAGGGAAATAAGGTGACCACCACCCTGTTTGGCAAGATGATGACTCTGGCCGTAAACAAGTTTGCCCTGCTGGATTCCTTCGGCATGGGCATTGAGATGGAGGGCGGAAAGCCCGGCTGGAACGACGCCATGAACGGCCTTCCGGGACTGTTTGGCAGCGGTATGCCGGAGACGCTGGAGTTAAAGCGGCTGGTGGATTTCCTGCTGGAAGAGGTGAAGCGGCATTCTTCGGAGGAAGAGACCGGACTGCCCATGGAGCTGTCTGCTTTTATGCAGGATATATATGCCCTTTTGCAGGAGGGGCTTTCCGATTTCGAGTATTGGGACAGGACGGCTTCCCGCAGGGAGCGCTTCCGGGAGGAAATTAAATTTGAAGCAAGCGGCAGCGTTGCGGCGGTCTCGTTTCGGAAGCTGGAAGAGATATTGACAGCATTTGCGGAAAAGCTGGAGCGGGGCATTGCAAGGGCTTTTGCGTACGGTAAGGGGATCATGCCCACCTACTTTACCTTCGAGGCGGCGGAGTATGAGCCGATTCTCAATGAGGACAAAACGCCCAGGATCAGCCCTTATGGTCTGCCTGCTGCCCATGTGAAAAGCTTCAACCTTGTGCAGCTGCCCTTCTTTTTGGAGGGGCCGGCGAGAATGCTTTCTGCCCGGGGCAGGAAGGATCGTAAGACGGCAGAAGAAATGTGCGATAAGATCAGGGAGACGGATATATACGACAGGAAGCTGAAGATGTATAAAACCTCGGAATCCATCGAGGGGATCTCCATGGAGAATGGGCGTGTCAGGGCCTTTACGCCTGGCTGGCTGGAGCGGGAGAGTGTGTTCCTGCATATGGAATACAAGTATTTTCTGGGTATGCTGAAGGCCGGATTGTATGATCGGTTTTATGAGGCAGTCAACGACGCGCTGATTCCTTATCAAAATCCGGAAATGTATGGGCGGAGCATTTTGGAAAATTCTTCCTTCCTGGCTTCCAGCGCCAATCCGGACCTTTCAGTTCACGGCCAGGGCTTTGTGGCCAGGCTGTCCGGTTCCACAGTGGAGATGCTCTCCATGTGGCTGGGAATGTTTTTGGGAGAGGGAGGCTTTACCTTTGAAGAGGGAAAGCTTGGATTTCAGCTGATACCCAGACTGTCGGGGAACATGTTTGACGAAAGGAAGGAAGCCTCCTTTATGCTGCTGGGAAGCTGTAAGGTCACCTACCATAACGAGTCAGGGAAGAATACCTATGGTGAGGACGGGGTGAAGGTGTGCCGTATGGAGCTGACAGGGGAGGACGGCTGTTATACCGTGGACGGCAGTGTCCTGAATGAGGAACTGGCGCAAAAGACCAGGGAGGGTAAGATTTCAACAATCCATGCTTACCTGGCCTGAATCCTTAAGCCGTGCGGGGTTTAAGCCGACTGCGTTCGGCATGTTTGAAAGGTGAAAATGATGAAGGGATATTCTTACACTGACCGATACGGGTCATTTCATATGGAAGAGCCGGAGTGCAACAGTTATCTGTATTTGCCGCTGGCAGGGGAGTCCGGCTTAAAATCAAGCATAACGCCCCTGCTGGGAGGGGATAGCAAGATCGACCAGAATACCTTCCTGCTCAAGCCGGTGAGCGTGGAGGATCTGCATGATTCAAGGAGTTCCCGCAATTTCTGGTGTGTTTTGGACGGAGGGGAAATTTGGTCCGCCACGGGTGCTTCCGCGGAGGCGGAAGCCTTAAGGGGAAAGGCGGAAGCGGAAGAAAGCGCGTTGGAGGCCGGCGTGATGTGGCAGCGGGTCATAAGGCAGTCGGAGAAATATTCGCTGGCTTCCGAAATCACATCCTTCGTGCCCTGCGACCGGCGTACCTTTGAAGTCATGTCCGTGACCGTGAAAAATAGCGGAAGGGAAGCGGTCAGCTTTCTTCCTGTGGCGGCGATTCCGCTGTATGCCCGCTCTGCGGATAATATCAGGGATCACCGTCATGTTACCTCCCTGCTGCATCGGATCGGCGTCAGCAGGTGGGGAGTGGAAGTAACGCCCACCCTGACCTTTGACGAGCGGGGACATAAGAAAAATCATTTGACTTATTTTGTATATGGTGCGGACGAAAAGGGGCGGGGCCCGGAACGGTGCTGCCCAAGGACGGAAGATTTTATCGGAGAGGGCGGAAGCTTTGCCAGACCGCTGGGCCTGGAAAAGCCGGAAGCAGGCCGCTGGATGACGGCCGGCAGTCGAACGGAAGGCGGTGAGGCCGTAGGGGCATTGGCTTATGAGAGGCGGACTCTTGCGCCGGGGGAAGAGGCTTCCTTCCGCATTTGCATGGGCATTACGGAAAGTGAAGACAGGGAACGGTTTCGTGACTGCCTGATGGAGGAATATAAATTTCCGTCCGGAGCGGAAGCAGCCCTGAAGAAGGTAAAGGAATACTGGCGGGATAAGGTCAATGTCCGCTTTGAGACCGGGGAAAAGGAGCTGGACGGGTATCTGTACTGGGTGGCATTTCAGCCCATTCTGCGCCGGATGTACGGCTGTTCCTTCCTGCCTTATCATGACTACGGCAAGGGGGGCAGAGGCTGGCGGGATCTCTGGCAGGACTGCCTTGCCCTGTTGATTATGGAGCCGGAGGGCGTCAGACAGATGCTGCTGGAAAATTACGGGGGCGTGCGTATGGACGGTACCAATGCCACCATCATCGGAGCGGGCAGGGGAGAGTTTTTGGCGGACCGGAATAACATTGTCCGGGTCTGGATGGATCATGGGGTCTGGCCTTTTATGACCACTTCCTTTTATATTATGCAGACGGGAGATCTTTCCCTTCTGCAGGAGCAGGTGCCCTATTTTAAGGACAGGCAGAACTGCCGGGGAGAATGCAGGGATGAGCTTTGGACGCCGGAGCAGGGAACCTGGCAGCGGGGTCCGCTGGGGCCTGTAAAGGGTACGGTGCTGGAGCATATCCTGCTGCAGAATATTACCGCCTTTTATGATGTGGGGGAGCATAACCATATCAGGCTGCGTGGGGCGGACTGGAATGACGCTTACGATATGGCGGCGGAGAACGGGGAAAGCGTAGCCTTTACCGCGGCCTACGGAGGCAACCTGGAGCAGCTGGCGCAGCTTACGGAGCATTATGCGGAAACGGTAGCGGAAACCATGGAGTTTCAGCAGGAAATTCTTTGCCTGCTGCAGGACAGGAGAGACATTTACGATTCGGCGGCGAAAAAGCAGGAGTTTGTGAGAGGCTATTATGATTCCTGCAGGCATGAGCTGACAGGAGAGCGGCAGCAGGTTTCCTTAAGGCAGGTGGCCGGGACGCTTAGAGGCATGGCGGACTGGATAAAAGAGCATATCAGGAAACAAGAGTGGCTGGAGACGCCTGAGGGCGGATTTTACAACGGCTACTATGATAATCACAAGAACCGGCTGGAAGGAAGCTTCCCCGGGGGGACCCGCATGACCCTGACCAGCCAGGTATTTCCCATTATGTCCGGTACGGCTACCAGAGAACAGGTAGAGCAGATTACCCGGACGGCCGACAGGCTGCTGTACGAGCCGAAGCTGGGAGGCTACAAGCTGAATACGGATTTCGGCGAGGTCAAGGAGGACATGGGGAGAGCCTTTGGATTTGCCTACGGGCATAAGGAAAACGGGGCGGTCTTTTCTCATATGGCGGTGATGTACGCCAACGCCCTGCTGCAAAGAGGCTTTATACGGGAGGGCTATAAAGCGCTGGATGCTTTGTACAGGCAGGCGGCAGACTTTGAACACAGCCGTATTTATCCCGGACTGCCGGAATATTTTGACGACAGGGGAAGAGGAATGTACCCTTATCTTACCGGCTCTGCCAGCTGGCTGCTGATGACCATGGTGACTGAGGTCTGCGGCGTCAAGGGCGTATACGGGGATCTGAGTTTTGAGCCTAAGCTTGTGCGGGAGCTGTTGGATGAAAACCGCAGTCTCGGTCTATGGCTTAAGTTTGCCGGAGTGTCCCTGCATGTATGTTTTCGGGCCGGTGAAGAACAGGATGTCTATACGCAGGCAAAGAGCGTGATCCTGGACGGGAAAAGGATGGAGGGGAATGTAATCCCCAGGGATGTACTACAGGCGGTGAAAGCAGAGCGGGAGATTCTGGTGAATCTGTAGTGCGAGTGAAAGAGAGGTGGCAAAATGTTTGACGGGAAGAGCAAGTATCACCTGGTCTGGGCAGATGAGTTTCAGTATGAGGGAAGGCCGGATGCGGAAAAATGGAATTATGACATAGGGGAAAAGTGGTTTA
Source organism: uncultured Acetatifactor sp. (assembly GCA_964486095.1). Taxonomy (GTDB): domain Bacteria; phylum Bacillota; class Clostridia; order Lachnospirales; family Lachnospiraceae; genus Acetatifactor. The sequence goes on from CAZAMX010000059.1 coordinate 9,736, forward strand.
ACAACGAGTCTCAGGCTTATACGGACCATGAGGAAAATGCCTGTGTGCGGGACGGAAAGCTGATAC
>CAZAMX010000060.1:0-9795 GCA_964486095.1 uncultured Acetatifactor sp.
AGCACTTCTGGGACGCAGCAGTACTCTGTCAAAGGTTCCCTGTCGTATCATGGATTGAAAGGTATCGAAGCCTCTGTCCCAAATTTCTGCTAAAGAAAATTCCATTAACATAATGGAGAAGCACAAGAGTACCTCATTGTAGGTAAACCCTTCCACATGGGAAAAGCGTTGAAACATGAAAAATACGCCTAAAAATACATTAAAGGAAACAAAAAAGTGTCCTACCGTCATGATCCAGAAGGATGCCTTATACTGCATGGCGCTTCTGAAAATGATAGATAAATAATGGAAATAAAGCTTTCCTCCGCTGACTTTTTTCTCTTTCATATCAATTTTCACATCCTTTATTAACAATTTTGAATTTTGGGAAGAATCGCTGTTGAAAATCTTCATTCCCTTAGCCGCCCTGTACCACCGCTCTTTTTTCGCCTCCCGCGCACAGCAGTCTTCCCGCTGCTGTCAAAATGATCAGCCAGAAGGCCTGCAGGGCCATTGCCTGCAGCATTTTACTTCCGCCCAGGTCTCCGCCGTAAATACGGAAGGGTACGTTTCCCATGGAAGCCCAGGGATTTAACTCTAAAATCCGTTGTACCTTTTCCGGAAAAAAGGGCAGCGGGATCACCTGTCCCGCCAGAAATTCCGACAGGGAGACAAACAAAACCCGCATGCCGTCTCCGGAAATGGTATAAAGACAGCTTCCGTATACCAGCATATTCAGCGCCACCATCACAAGCAGCCCCAGACTCAAGGATAACAGAAAACAGAGGAAAGCCGGGAGGGAAATGGGAAGTCCCAGGCCGTACCCTTTAGGCAGAAAGGCAGCCACTATCAGAATTGGCGCACACCGAAGCGCCGCTTTGGACAAACGGTTTGCCACGCTCCTTGCAAACCACATATCATAAATATGGATGGGGCGGCACAGCTCATAGGCAAGATTTCCGCTGTTTATGGTCTCAAAGATTTCGCCCTCGAATGTCCATGCGTTAAAAAAGGCGAGAAGAGCCTGCTGCAGCCATACATAGGACGCGGTGGCCTCCATGGTCATGGGATAAGCGTTTGGGTCTGCCCTGTAAAAGGCATGAAAAACCATGATTTCCATAAATCCCCAGAAAAACTGAGTGGCCATTCCCGCCAGAGCGGCGGTGCGGTACTGAAGCCCCGCCAAAAGGCGCAGCCTGAAAAAGGATAAATATTTTTTCATACTCTCCGCCCTCCTATATCTCATAAGTGCGGTACAGCTCCGCCAGTGTTTCGTCCATGGTTTCCCCTCCCCGCCGGATGTCCTCCAGGGTGCCGTCCATGAGGATCTGCCCCTTACCGATCAGAATAATGCGGCTGGCAAGAGCCTCAATGTCCTGCATGTCATGAGTTGTCAGGATTACCGTGGTGCCGTGATTTTTATTCAGTTGTTTTACAAAGTCTCTCACCGCCAGCTTTGATACCGCATCCAGGCCGATGGTGGGCTCGTCCAGAAAGAGAATTTTCGGGCTGTGGAGCAGAGAGGCTGCAATCTCACACCGCATACGCTGCCCCAGTGAAAGCTGGCGGGTAGGTGTTCTCAGTAATTCGCCCAAATTCAGCAGTTCCGTTAATTCTTCCAGATTGTTTCGATATAAGGGTTCGGAAATAGAGTAAATGTCCTTAAGAAGTTCAAAAGAATCTATGACCGGAACATCCCACCACAGCTGTGAGCGTTGACCGAAAACAACGCCAATTTGTCTTACATGTTCGATTCGGCTGCATCTGTCCTGTTTTTGTGACGGCCGTCTGCCGCCGGAATTCCAAAGCAGCCTGCCGTCCACAGCCACATGTCCGCTGTCGGGTGTCAATATTCCGCTTAAAATTTTGATGGTGGAGCTTTTCCCTGCTCCGTTTGGGCCGATATAGCCTACCATCTCTCCGTCGTTGATGGTAAAGCTTACGTTTTTCAGAGCATGGATCTCTTCGTATTCTCTGTGGAAGAGTGCTCTGCAGGCCTCGGCCAGACCCGCGTTTCTTTTTGCAATCCGGTACGACTTACATACATTTTCCATCGTAATCATACTGCTTCCTCCTGGTAGTTTAGACTTTGTGTATCTACTTTCCAAGTAGGCGGCGTCAACACGCCAAGTCCGCCGGATTTTGCCGGCAGATACCTGCTATGAAGTTTTAGCCCCGCAAAGCGCGAGGACTTTCAGGATAACATAACGGGGGCGGCATGTCAAGAAATTTTTATTGAAGATAGAGTATAAAATTCGTGCCAAAAATGCAGGAGGTTACGGCTTATACAGCGTCTTAAAGACGGTCCGTACCCTGCGGGGGGTGCCGGATGCGCCTGATACCGTATGGGCGGAGACTGATTTAAACAGCATTGCGGTGAAATGGCTCAAGGTGGAGGATGCCTTGGAGTATGAGGTAGAATTTGACGGCACTGCCTGTGCCGCAGTGTCGGCAGATCAAGAGATGTCCCGGGTGTTTGACGGGCTGCAGCCTAACACGGAACACACCTTTCGCGTGCGAGCCGGGAACACTTATGGCTTTGGAGAATACAGCAGTCTTCAGGCGGCTGTTACCAAGACGAGCAAACAAAACGGTATGCCCTCAGCAAGAAGGCACGTGACCTATCCTGACGGCAGGCTTTCCTACACCGGGCTGGATCCGGTGAATGCCATAACAGGCTCATTCCTGTGGAGCTGCACGCTGCTGGAGGATTATGGAAAAGATGCCCTGCAGTTTACACTTATGTACGACTCCCAGCGGAACGGGCACGAGACCTTTATGGGTAAAGGCTGGACGCATGCTTTGAATTACCTGTTATATAAAGATACGCAGTATTATTACTTCAGTACCCCTTATGACGAGGTGACGGCATTTGTGATAGAAGAAGGCAGCAGTATTTTTGTGCCGGAAGAAAGCAGCGGAGCGGATTATCGGTTGGAGAAAAAGGAAGACGGCAGTATTTCCGTAAAGGATTTGGACGGCACCGAGTATTGTTTTGACAGCGGGCTGCAGCTTACCGGAATCTGGGAGAATGGCCTGTGTGTCTGCCGGTTTGAGACGGAAGAGCAGGGGCAGACAGTGCGGATCCTGGGCAGGCATGGGGGATGTATTACGCTGACTTATACGGACGGATATTTGTCAAATGCCGTGGATGCCTTGGGGAATGAGGTCCTGCTTACCTATGAGGGAGAGCTTCTGGCGTCTGTGACAAATCCCGTAGGCAAACAGATGAGCTTTTCTTATGATGACAGTGGAAGACTTGCAAAGATCGGAGATTATTCCGGCAAAATTTATTTGGAAAACCGGTATGACAGTCTGGGCAGGACAGTATCTCAGATTATGGCGGACCGGGGAACCAGCACGGTTTCCTATTCTGCAGGCTGCACGAGTTTTACGGATGAGGCCGGAAATGTAAAAAATTACTATTTTAATGAGGCAGGCAATGTCACAGAGACAGAGCTGGCAGGAAGCAGCACCCGGAGCAGTTATAATCAGCGGGGCCAGATGACGGAACAGATCGACGCCCTTGGAAACAAAACCCAGATGTCATATGACGATGCAGGCCGTATGAATTTTGTCACTTACCCGGATCTGACAACCGAGCAGACCTTTTATAACGAGAGAAATCTGCCGGAAAGGATTATAAATCGTGACGGCACGGAGAGCAGCTATACTTATGATGAGAGAAACAATCTGCTTTCTGTTCTGGACGAAAAGGGAAATACCTGCTGCTATACCTATGACGAACAGGACAATCTGGTTGGCTTCACGGACAAGGAAGGTAACGAGTGGCAGTATACCTATGATGAAAATCAGCATTTATGCGAGGCGCTGGATCCGGAGGGAAATCATTATTTGTACGTTCATGACGCCATAGGGCGGCTTACCTCTTATACTACTCCGGCAGGGAGAACTACAGCCTATGAATATTCGGCTGCAGGAGAGCTGCTTAAGATCGTGGATGCTGATGGCAGCCAGATCTTTGCATATGACAACAACGGCAAATGCACCGGCATTACGGACAGAATGGGGAACAGCCAGCGGCTTGCGTACAATGCCATGGGGCAGGTGGTGCTTGCCACGGATTTCCTGGGGAAGGAGTATCGCTTTACCTATGATGCACGAGGGAATCTCATTACGGAAACGGATCCCCTGGGCTATCAGACAGAATATGGCTATGATGCTTTCGGCAACAGGGTGTCCCGAAAGGATCAGAACGGCGGTGTGACTCATTTCTATTTTGATGCAGATAACCGGCTGACCCAGGTAAAGGATGCGGCAGGCGGAACCGTCAGTTATACCTACAACAATATGGGTGAAGTGACGGCGGTGACGGATCCCTTGTCCCGCCAGACGACCTTTGCTTATGACCGGAGGGGACGTGTGATCAGCAGGACGGATGCCCTGGGCCATAGCGTCAGCTATACCTATGACCAGGCCGGGAATATCCTCACGGCTACGGACGAGGACGGCGTGGTCACTACCTACGGATATGACAGGGAGAACAGGCTGGTATCCATCGAGACGGCGGCAGGGACAACTACCTTCGCTTATGACGGCCTTGACCGGGTTATTTCCGTACTGGATACGGATGGTTATACAGAGCAGGCGCAGTATGACGGTGACGGCAATCTGATTCTGTCTGCTGATAAAGAAAGCCGTGAGACCGGTTATGTCTATGACATCATGGGGAGGCTCGTTGAGGAAACGGCACCCAACGGCGGGAAGACGAAATATGCTTATGATAAAAACGGGAACTGTATACAGATTACGGATCCGGAGGACCATGTATATACCTATGCCTATGACGCCAATAACCGTCTGACGATAAGCACTGACCCTGCGGGGAACAGCACAACCTATGAATTTGACGACAGGGGACTGCTGGTGTCTGTTACGGATGCAAAGGGCGGCGTGACTCAGTATGCCTATGACGGTATTGGTAATCGGATCAGGGAAATCAATCCGGTGGGAGGAGTGAAGACCTATACCTATGACAGTTTAAACCGCCTGACCGGCATCACGGACGAGCTGGGGCACACCAATACCTATGCTTATGACGCGGCGGGCAATCGAATTTCTCATACAGATGCAAACGGGAACATCTGGAGCTATACTTATGATGCCAATAATCGTCTTACCGGCATAACCGGGCAGGATGATGGCAGCATGACCCTGACTTATTCCAATACCGGCAGGGTGCTGAGCATCACGGACACAGAAGGAGCAGAAACAACATATCAATATGACACCCTGGGAAGACTTACAGAGATGTCGGATGCGTTGGGCCACAGTCTTTCTTTCGGCTATGACAGTGTTGGCCATATGGTGTCACAGACGGATGCCAACGGAAATACTACGGAATTTACCTATTCTCCGGCAGGGAACCTTACCGGTGTTACGGACGGGGAAGGCGGCACAGCCAGCTATACCTATAATGAGCTGGGGCAGGTGCTGACGGAGACAGACCCGCTTGGAAATACCGTAACCTATACCTATGACCTGTCGGGTCAGGTGACTTCCCTGAAAAATGCCATGGGAAATACGATTACCTTTACCTATACGGCGGATGGCAGGATCGAGACGGCGCAGGACGCTGAAGGAGCGGTCACCAGGTATACCTATGATGCCTGTGGAAACCTTTCCGCTGTGGAGGATGCCCTGGGGAATATTGTCCGCTTTGAGTATGATGCCATGAACAACCGGATCAGGGAATGTATGGACGCATCCGGGGAGCAGACCTGCGTTACTCTCTATCAATATGATAAAAAGGGGCGCAGGATCAAAGAAATTCTTCCGCTCCTGGATGAGAAGGTGTATAATTATGACGGAAATGACAACATGGTCTCCTTCACGGATGAAGAGGGTCAGGAGACCACGGTGTGCTACGACCTGAACAACCGGCCCACAGCCCTGGCCTACAGCGACGGCAGGACGGTGTCCTTCCGCTATAACCGTCGGGGCGAGCTGGTGGAGATGACGGACTGGAACGGCACTGCCGCCATGGAAAGAGACATCCTCGGCAGGCTGGTAAAGGTGACTGACCATAACGGACGGGAAACCGGCTTTACCTATGACGCGGCAGGCAACCGTACAGGCATCACTTATCCTGACGGTGCGGCGGCAGTCTATGCGTATGACAGAAATAATCGGCTGGTGAAGGTGACGGACGGCGAGGGACAGGCTGCACAGTATACCTATGACGGCGTGGGAAACCTGCTTTCCATCGTACAGCCGGGGAGTACCTCCACATACACTTATAACGCCAACAGACAGCCTGTAAAGGCGGCCTACAGCCTGGGCGGAAGTGTGTCCATGAGTGAGACATTCACCTATGACACCCTGGGGCGCATTACAGGCTCCGAACGCACGGGCAGCATGGCGGAATTTGCCAGAAGCACGGCATACGCTTATGACGCAAGGAGCCGGCTGGTATCCTGGCAGAACGGGCAGGACCAAGAGGCATATACCTATGACGCCCTGGGCAACCGCACGGGAAAAAGTGTAAACGGCATCCTGAAAGCGGCATATCAGTATAACGAACTGAACCAGCTTACTGCCATGACGGAAGACGGGGAAGAGTACGGCTTCACCTATGACAAACGCGGCTGCCTGACGCAGGAGAGCCGGGGAGGCAGTCCGATCCGCTGCTATACCTACGATACCGCAGGCATGATGACATGCGGGAAGAACCTGGAGAGCGGAGAAGAGACCCTGTATGCTTACAACGCCCTGAGAATGCGTGTGGGCAATACCCGCAGGACCGGCACAGGGGAAAGCCTGCGCACCAGTAAGGTACAGTATGTGCCGGATTTCCTGGGGGCGGCAGGGAACGAGCTGATGTCCTATGAGACGGGTGGGTCAAGTATCCGCAATGTCTTCGGCAGGCGCTATGAGCGTCTGAGCCGGAAGCTGTCAGAAGCACCGGAGGGTGTGCCGGAGAAAGCATATTTCCAGCCTGACCTCTACGGAAGTCCTCTGTTTGCCACAGACGCTCAGGGAAGCCTGCTGCAGTATGCGGAGCGCGGCATCTGGGGCGATTTAAAGCCGGGGCAGGAAGCGGCGCCCGGACTGGAGGAAAGCCTGCGGTTTACCAGCTACAGCTTTGACCCTGTGATCGGGAAATATTTTGCCCAGGCGAGATTCTATGACAGTGCAAGAGGCAGGATGCTGTCCATGGATCCCGTGAAAAGCGGTCTGAACAGGTACAGCTACTGCGATAACGACCCTGTGAACTATGAGGATGCCGACGGGGAATTTTTTCAGGGTATAGCCGGCTTTGGTGTAGGGTTTACCTCTTACTTTGCCTTTCACTTTGTTGGTTCCGTGGTGTCTCAGTTGATAGACGGCAAGGGAATAAATTGGCGTCAGGCGCTGGGGGAAGGCGTTAACGCCGGGATTACCGGCGGCGTAAAGGTGGCGGAGATCAGCAGCGGCGTGGGTCTTCCCCTGTCTGCGGGCCTGGACTTCATAGCCGGGACCTTGGGAGACGCTGCGGAGCGTTGGATTGTAGACGGTGAAATCAATCCCCTTAAGAGTATTACCAACGGCGCGAACAATGCAATTGGCGGGGTAATCTACGGGAAAGATCCGCTGAAGAGTGTCGGCAGCGCGCTTGTCAGAGGCGGCGGAAGCGGTGCGGTAACAGGTGGTATCAATTACATCTCAGAAACCTTGGGAAGCGTGGGGCAGACGGGAGCAGGCGCGTACCGGGGAATGGCCGGAGCGTTAGTCTCAGGAGCCTTGTCGTCATACATAAGCGAAAGAGATCCCAGGAGCGGCTGCGGCAGCTCCGGTATGTCCGGGCAGGGCCTTGGTTACAGCGCAGCCCGCGGATACCAGTACAGCACCGGGCAGGCGAAGAACTTTCAGGGAAGGCAAAGGAATTTTGACCTTGGCGGATTCTTTAAGAGAGTGCTGAAAGAAGTCGTCACAGAAGCATTATCCAGTGCCGGCAGCTTTGGGCTGGGCAAGGTGCTTGATGTCGTGAAGAGGGGCATTCAAGGGAGAAAAAACAGGCTACCCGGCGGAAGCAGGGGTGGTAAAGCAACACAGACTATTAAAAATAAGTTTCCTAAGGATAATCAAGCAGGTCGGGCTTTCAATTTTACAGTTGAAGACGGAAAAATCAATATTGAAAATGGCATTCAAGAAGCTGATTTTGTTATTGACATGGATGGTAATTTACATATTGGCAGAGGACATTCATTTTTATCTGGAGGGAGGAATGTACAAGCAGCAGGTACAATGAAGGTAAATGCTCAAGGACGCATAAGGAACATAACCAATAAGTCGGGACATTTTCAACCGACAGTATCAGAGGCAATTAACTATCCAGAGATATTTAGAAATAGTGGTCTAAATGTGGACAATTCATGGATTAAGGTAAGTGTATTTGATACATCTATATCAAACTATGTGGTTAATGAACAAGTATTTTACCAAGGACCAATTCAATATATGCCTAATTAAAGGAGAACTCCGAGACATGAAAAAGATAAAAGAAATGAGTAAAAGTATATTTCAAGAGAATCTCTTGGCAACGATAAAGGAGATTATATCAGATGAAGATTTTGAAGAAAAAAAGCTAAGATTCAAAATTGTACCTGTATATGAAGAAAAAAAATCATTTAATGCAGTAGATGACTCTATGAGGCTTATTGCTTTGAGTGAAAAAAATGTGGGGAATAGATTACTCACATTGGAAGAAACAGTAAGACTCGTGGCCTGTAATTCACCGTTAGTACCTATTTGGATTAATGTTTCATTAATTAACACAGATGGTGATAAAATTATATTTAACTTTGAAACAAGTTTAAGATTTAGAAAACCATCTTTATTAAGGAATGCGGAAACAGGACATCCACCATTTAAGGCAATAATTTGATTACAGTTGGGTACATTGAATTGAGAGATAAGTTGGCGGTATTCCTAAGGCTTAAACGGTCTTGGAATATCGCCGATTTTCTATAATTTTGTTACTTACACTTACGTGCTTATGACGTAAAAATGTTTGAATTTACGTATATTTATTTACAGTTTAAGAATGCCTTGAACATGGCATCATGAATAATCGAATCGGAGAATATATGGACTCATTTGAGAGACAGACCTGCGTCATCCCTACCAGTACGACAAGAAAGGACGCAGGATCAAAGAAATACTTTCATATCTGAGTGCGAAGGTGTATTATTATAACGAGAGTGGTTTGTATCCTAACAGGAGCGGCTCATCGCCATGACGGAAGATTCTTTCAGGGAATGTTGACGGAAGGCGTTACGGAAGGGTTATCCAGTGCCGGCAGCTTCGGGCTGGGTAAGGTATTCAGTGCCATAAAGAAGGGCATCCAGGGGAGAAAGAACAGGGTACCCGGTGGAAGCAGGGGTAGTAAAGAAAGTAAATTTCGAGAAGTATTTGATTTGGCAGATCATTATAAGTTAAGTGATGAAACCTTCAACAATCATATACTTAATTGACATGGTCCTAATTCTGCATATGGAAATAAATCACATTTTAATTCAGGTTTCGATATAAGAGGTGGTATTGATAAAACGTTGAGGGGTGATAATTTCGTTGTGGGTCCTAATACTGCTGGAAGAGAGGGGTATATTTTTGAACGACTATTTTCCTATCCTATAGGAACTAGTAGTAAGGGGAAACCGTTATATACATTAAAAGTGGTTATTGATGAGGTAGGGAATGTAGTTACAGCATTTCCTAAAAAGTAGGAGGTTTTGCGATGAATTTTTATATAGGCAATTCAATAGATGGAATTGATGAACAGGACGTTAATGTAGAGTTTAGTGACGAATTGAT
>CAZAMX010000061.1:0-9775 GCA_964486095.1 uncultured Acetatifactor sp.
AGACGGGACAGCGTCTGGATAAATTATTTGATACCATTGATATGGTAAGTGAAAATCATGCCATGCGGGTGGCAACAGGTGTGCTGAACGAAATTATGTCTGAGGCAGTTGCCCTGCAGCAGCCCCCGACGGACAAGGGAAAGCGTTTGAGGCTTTATTACATCACCCAGGCAGCCGTGAAGCCTCCTACCTTTGTGATCTTTGTAAATGACAGGGAATTGATGCACTTTTCCTATACCAGATATATTGAAAACCAGATTCGTGAGACCTTTGGCTTTCGGGGTACGCCTCTTAAGTTCATTATCAGAGAGAGAAACGAGAAGGAGCAATAAGAAAATGGTAAGAGTCATATGCTTAATCATCGGATATGTGTTTGGACTGTTTCAGACCGCATATTTTTACGGTAAGGCCCACGGCATCGACATCAGGGAGCATGGCAGCGGCAACGCGGGAACCACCAACACCCTGCGGGTGCTGGGGACGAAGGCAGGGCTGATTGTTTTTGCGGGAGACTGTTTAAAATGTATGGCGGCGGTATGGCTGGTCCGCCTGATTTTTGGCAATACCTATCATAGCATTATATACCTTCTGTGTCTGTATACGGGCGCCGGGGCCATTCTGGGGCATAATTATCCCTTTTACCTGAAATTTAAGGGCGGCAAGGGGATTGCCGCAACGGCGGGCATGGTCCTGTCCTTTCATCCCTGGTTTATTCTTACGGGTGTGCTGTTGTTCTTTATACCGTTTTTCACCCTGCACTATGTATCCTTAGGATCTTTGCTGGTCTATGCGGGACTGATGATTCAGATGGTGATCTGCGGGCAGAACGGCTTTTTTAGTGAGATGACGCAGGGACAGCTGATCGAAATGTACATAGTGTTTGGCTGTCTGCTGGTGATGGCGTACTGGAAGCACCGGGAAAATATCAAAAGGCTGCTTCACGGAAACGAGAGGAAAACCTATCTGTTTAAGAAAAACAAGGTGGAGATCGAAGACGGCAAGGCCGAAAACTGATAGTTCAATGTATAAGCTGTGGGGCAAAGAACGGCTGCGCATTGCCGCTCCATCGCGCCGTTTTTAAAATGCAGCTGCAGCAGGGAGGTATTTATGGCAAAAATCGGTATATTAGGCGGGGGAAGCTGGGGAATTGCCCTTGCCGTGCTGCTGTATAAGAACGGACATGAGATTACGGTGTGGTCCGCACTGGAATCCGAGATTAAAATGCTGAAAGAGAATCATGAGCATAAGATGCTGCCGGGAGTAAAGCTGTCGGAGGACACCGTGTTTACTGCAGATGAGAAAGAGGCAGTGGCAGGGAAGGATCTGCTGGTGATGTCCGTGGCCAGCTCTTATACAAGGAGTACGGCCAGGCGGATCAGTGCGCTGGTGCAGCCGGGGCAAAAAATCGTCAATGTAGCCAAGGGTATTGAAGAGGGAACCCTGATGACGCTGTCGGAGATTATTGAGCAGGAAATTCCGCAGGCAGACGCAGCGGTGATGTCCGGCCCTTCTCACGCAGAAGAGGTGGGGCGGGGGATTCCCACTACTATAGTGGTGGGTGCCAGGACTCAGGCCACGGCGGAGTATATCCAGAATCTGTTCATGAATGAGGTTTTTCGTGTCTATATCAGTCCGGATATTCTGGGCATGGAACTTGGTGGTGCATTAAAAAATGTGGTGGCGCTGGCGGCGGGAATTGCGGACGGTTTAGGGTACGGGGACAATACCAAAGCAGCCCTGATCACCAGAGGAATTACGGAGATTGCCAGACTGGGAACGGCTATGGGAGGAAAATTTGAAACTTTTTGCGGGCTTACAGGCATCGGGGATTTGATTGTAACCTGTGCCAGTATGCACTCCAGAAACCGTCGGGCTGGTATCCTCATCGGACAGGGAAAAAGCTGTGAAGAAGCCATGACCGAGGTGAAGATGGTGGTGGAAGGGGTGTATTCCGCCAAAGCAGCCATGGCTCTTGCCCAAAAATATGATGTACAGCTTCCGATTATCGAGCAGGTGAACGAGGTGCTGTTTGCGGGAAAGAGTGCGGATCAGGCGGTGAAGGATCTGATGCTCAGGGATAAAAAGATAGAAGTGCCGGCATTTCCCTGGGAAGCGTGAGAAGAATAAAGATTTTCCAAGGAGGTTTGCATGGACTTGTTTAAAAGGATATGCAGTCAGCTGGGACTGGGAGAGCTGACTGCACAGCCAGAGGCCTTATCCGGCGGATTTATGCACAAAATGTATGCGCTGAAGACGGAAGCCGGGAAATATGCGTTGAAGCTGTTAAATCCACACATTATGAAACGGGATACGGCAATGAAGAATTACAGTCAGGCAGAAGAGTTGGAGGCCAGGCTGGAAAGCAAAGGTCTTCCCATTCTGTCCGCCCTTGTTTTTCAAGGGAAAAAGATGCAGGAAACTGACGGGCAGTATTATTATCTGTTTGAGTTTTTTGAAGGCCGGACGCTGAATAATTCGGAAATCGAAATCAGCCATTGTGAAAGAATGGGCCGGATCATGGCCCGCATTCATGGGATCGAGCGGCGCCGGGAAAAAGTGCAGATAGACGAGATACACGGAAAGTGGACATACTATATGGAGAAGCTGCCCCAAATGAATCAGGAACTTTGGAAGCTGATGCGGGAGAATCTGGAGCTGGTTCTGGATTGTGAGGGAAAAGGCAATGCCGCCCTGGGGCGGCTGCCGGAAGAGGTGACCATCTGCCATAATGATATGGACAGCAAAAACGTACTCTGGAAGGGAGAGGAATTTCGGATCATTGACTTGGAATGTCTTTCCTGGGAGAGCCCGTATCTGGAACTGTATGACCTGGCATTAAACTGGGCAGGATATGAGGACTGTGCTATTGATCCCGGGAAGCTGAAAAGACTTGTGCAGGCATACAGTGACGAGGGCGGCCGGATGCCGGAAGACTGGGAATGCCTTTATGAGGCGGAGTTGGTGGCTAAGCTGGACTGGCTGGAATTTAATCTCAAGCGGACATTGGGCCTGGAGGGTGGAGAAGAGGATAAACAGCTGGGCGTCTCCATGGTAAAGTGGGCGCTCCGGCATCTCAAGTATTACACGGAGAAGAGGGACGAAATTCTGCAGAGCCTTCAGAAATAGAGAAAATAAAGGTATTGTACGAAAAAGACTCCAAGGCGGAGTCTTTTTTCGAACCTTTTTATATTTTCTACGACTATATGAATGGAAATGGCCATTTTCCGTAAAGGAGTAAAAATGAAGCAGGACAATGTAATTGATTATGTTGACAAACTGTATTTAGCAGCGGTGAGAAAGACGGGGGACAGCTTCGTGGCGGAAGATATTACGCAGGAGACGCTTCTGGCCGCTGTCAGGCAGCTTTCCAAGGGCAGACAGCCAGAGGATATGTGGGCCTGGCTTCAGGGAATTTTGTCCAATAAGTACTGCGACTGGCTCAGGGAAAAATACAATAAACCCCAAATCAGCTTTGAGGAATATCCTTTTGACATTGCTGATGAGGACGAGACGGAGGATGATTCGGAAGAGAAATTTGCAGCGATTCGCAGAGAGCTTGGGTTTCTGGCAAGGATATACCGGGAGGTAATGGTGCGGTTTTATCTGCATGGGCACAGTCTGGAGAAAATTGCGGCAGATCTGCAGATCCCAGTGGGAACCGTGAAAAGCCGGCTGAATATGGGAAGAAGACATGTCAGGGAAGGAGTGGAGAATATGGAAAATTACGAGAGTTTTTGTCGGCAGAGCTATGAGCCGGATATGCTTTATATTGCGTGTGCGGGAGAAGAGGGACTTCATCACGAGCCGTTTTCCCTTGTGCCTCAGTCGGACAGGCTCAGCCAAAGTATTTTGATTCAGGCCTATGAAAAGCCGCTTACAGAAGAAGAGATCGCCAGGGCGCTGGGTGTTCCGGCAGCGTTTGTGGAGCCGGTGGTGAAAAGGCTGACAGAAGGTGAGCTGATGTACAGGGCGGAAGGCGGGCGTAAGGTATATACGGATTTTATTATTTACACCGATAAGGACAGAAAAGCAACCTTTGATAAGCAGCTTGCCTTGGTGGAAACGCATTTCCCACTGTTTTGGAAAGAGCTGGAAAAGGGGCTGACAAAATTAAGGGAGAAACCTTATTATCAGCGGCAGAAGGAGCATGCCAGGGTAAAGCTGGAGCTGCATTTTTGCATAAAGACGCTGATAAATGCGCATGTTTCCGTGCGGGATGAGGTGACGGGGACAATGCCCTATTCCGAGTATCCGTACCGCAGGAACGGAGGTAGATGGCTGGCCATGGGAAATCAATATTCCGCAGGGCATCGGCCCGGGGAGGATATGGAGTTTCAAAAATATGAAGTCAGCGGGGAAGCGGGCTGCGGAGAAAGGAATTTCAGGGATGCGGGCTGTATTGAGTTCAGGGAATATTCTACGGCTTTGGGCGGGGATCCCAACCCCATGGAAATGTCTCAGTATGTAAAGTGGTTTTATGAGCTGTTCTTAAGGGTGCCTCCGGAAGAATTGTCCGTGGATGCCCATGTGCTGCAAAATACGGACTGTATGACAGAAGCCGGATTCCTGACGCGGGGGGAAGAGGGGCTTGAGCTTGATATTCCCGTGTTGAGCGGAGAAGAGTACCGGGATGAGTGTTTGCTTGCCTCAGAGTATGAGGAAAGAGTAGCCCAAAATGTCAGAGAGGTACTGCTGCCTGTCTTTCAGAGCGGGTATGTACGGCTTCCCGGACATTTAAAGAGCGTGCCGAAATGGCAGCAGTATATGTACTGTGGGGATTGCGTGCCAATGGCAGTGATTCACAAGGCCAGGGAGAAGGAGCTTTTTCTTAAAGGAGTGGATTATCCTGTGCCGGCAGCGCTGCTGATTTATGAGAAATGAGGCAAAGGGAAGGAAAAAGGGGCTGCTGATAAGAGCGGCCCCTGTAGTTTAGCGGTAGATGGCTTCGGTAATTTCCTGCGCCATTTTCGGCTTGTTCATGGTGTAGAGGTGGATGTCGTTTATACCGTTCTCCTGTAGATCTCTAATCTGACGGATGGCGTAATCAATTCCGGCCTTGCGCATTTCTTCCGGGTCATCCCCGTAGGAGGCGATGATGTCCGCCAGGGCTTTGGGGACACTGGAGCCTGCCAGAGTGATAGTAGTGCCGATCTGCTTTGCGGAGGTGATGGGCATGATGCCGGCGCAGATGGGTATGGTGATTCCCTTTTTGGCCGCCTTTTCCAGAAAGCCGTAATAATAATCATTGTCAAAGAACAGCTGGCTGATGAGAAATTCCGCTCCGGCCTCCTGTTTTTTCCGCAGGTTATTCAGATCGGATTCCATGCTGAAGGCCTCAAAGTGTTTTTCGGGATAGCAGGCGCCGGCCAGTTTCAAATCCGTCTGTTCTTTTAAGAAGGCCATCATGTCGCTGGCGTGGGCAAAGTCCCGGGAGGCAAATTGTTCGTCAGTCATGTCTCGCGGCCGGTCACCGCGCAGAGCCAGCACGTGTGTGACATTGTGTTTTTTTAATTCTTCGTAAACCGCCAGCAGCTGTTCCCTGCGGCTGCCCACACAAGTCATATGGGCCACGGCGTCAATGCCTAGTTTATTCTGTATGTAGGATGCAATTTCTATGGTCTGTCCGGAGCGGCTTCCTCCCGCGCCGTAAGTCACGCTGATAAAATCGGGGGAAAGCTTTCCCAGGGCGCCCAATACCTCGAAGGCCTTCTCAAATTCACCGTCCTTTTTTGGCGGAAACACCTCAAAGGAGAGGCTTCTTTTTTTCTCAAATATGTTTTGTATCATAGGTTTGTCCTTTCCGTTTCTGCAATGATTCGGAGCACATATGCTATATTTTCCGCAAGACTTTACTTACAGTGATAGGTATAGCTGATACCGTCTGCTTTTATGGTAATTTCTATACTTTTGCCGCCGGCGGCAATCTCTTCGGGAATGGGGAACAAATAGTGGATGTATTCCGTGCTGAGCGGGAGCAGATGAATGGAGCTGGCGGCCTCAAACATGCTCCTGCCGTTTATTTCCGCAATGGCTGCGCCCTGATATTGTTCTCCGTCTATGGTCAGCTTCACGGAGAGGGCTTTTTTGGCGCCGACTGCTTGCGGGGATAAGTTCTTATATGATACGCAGAAATTCACATAGGTTTCTCCGGCTTCGGCGGCAAAATGATTGTATGCGATACCCGGACGGGGCGGGATTACGTCGTTGGTAATTTCACAAAAATCTACACAAAATTCCAGATTTTCGGTGGTGATTGTTTCGCCCTCTGTAATGGTTTCGGAAGTTTTGCCGGAGGTTTTGCTGTTTTCACCGTCGGAGATGGGTCCCGTTTCGCCTTCCCGCACCGGGATTCGATAGTCGGTGCCGCAGATGGCGGTATTGATTTCCAGCATACGGTCGCTGTTTAACACTTCTTCCGGGGCGGTAAAGAGATAGTGCAGATATGCTGTGCCCTGCGGGTCAAGCCAGGAGTCGTAGTATGTTTTGGAAAGGAAGCGGTCGTCACCCTCTTCTTCCATGAGGGAGCCCGCATATTTATAAGTACCGGAATATACCAGGGTTCCGCTGATGATTTCGTGGATGGAAGTTTCTTCGCTTCCGATATTTTTGCAGGAAAGGCAGAAATCCACATATACCTTGCCCTTTTCCGCAGGATAATACAGCTCCGGTTCTTTTGTGATATTGACATATTCCAGATGAAATTCAAAGGTATCGTCAATTGTGACAGTGTCGCCTATGGCGGCGGCAGGGGCAGAGTTTTCCTCCGTCTGAGAAGAAGAGTCTCCGGAGGCGGATTTACCGGTACAGCCTGATAAGCAGAGGATAAAAAAGGCGCTGACTGCCAACGCCGGCAGAAGATGTTTTTTCATTGCGTATGATTTCCTTTTTACTGCGTGTCTTTGGTTTGCAGTATGGTTATTTTATCATTTTAAAATTGTGTTTACAAGATGAATTTTGCCAGTGTATAATTTTATAGTAACGGTTCAGTCAATTTTACAGGGCGGAGGCCTGACGTAAAGTCGGAAATTGCGGGTGACGGGAGGGCAGATTATGGATAGTAAGGATCTGGAGAAAGCCGAGAAGGCGGCCGGGCCTGTTTTAAAAATCGTGCTGGGGCTTGTCGTGGCGGTTATGGCCATAATGGCCCTGTATTTGTGGCGGGAATGGAAACAAATGGAGGCAGCCGGGCAGACGGAAAATATAAAGGAGCAGGAACGGCATGGCGGCATGGCGGATCATACTGAATTGGCAGACAGCATGATTCAGGAGGAAGACGAAAGTTTTAGGCTTCGATATGTGACGTATTATTCCTATGACGCTCAGGGGCGGTGTACTGCCGAAGAGCAGTATGAGCCGGACGGGAAACTTGTTTATTATAAATACGATACTTATGACGAACAGGGAAACCTGATTCTTGAGCGGTCAAAAATTGCTTATACAGGCGGGGCGGCTAATGAAGAGGAAGAGAGGCGCTATACTTATGACGGGGAAAATCGGTTGACGCTGGAGCAGAGTTACGACGGTGATGTACTTAGCGTGGAATATTATTACCGGTATACGGAGGATTGTAGCATCTATATGGTATCTCAGTATTATGACGATAAGGGACAGAAGATGGGCTCCTGGTATGCCAAGGTTTTAAATGAGAATGAGGACCCGGTATCCGAATATCATTACAACAAGGAAGGTCAGGTTCAAAGCTGTAAACTGTACCGTTATGACGAGGAAGGGCGGCAGGTTTATTTTATCTGCTATAACAAAGGGGACGAGACTACCACGCCCTTACGGGAGGTTTTCACGGAGTACGGAGAGAATCAGACAGTACGGCTTTCTTATGAGCCGGTGGGGCACCTTAATTCGGCGCATTATGTTACAACGGATGAAAATACCAAGACAGAAATGTATTATCTGGCAGGTTACAGTGGAGGAAGCGGCGGAGACGAGATACGCATTCTTGGTCAGGAAGAGCCAAAATGGAACAGGGAACTGAAATTCTGGGAGGGAATATGGCGGACTTATGACGGGGAGAATATGATTTCCAGTCTGCATTGCAGCTATGACACGATCAATTCTTATACCGCATGCTGGTATGAGGAAGGAAACAGGGTCAGAGAGCTTACGTATAAAAGCGGCTTTACTAAGATGTTACGGTATGTATATAACGCGGATGGCACACTGGCCCAATGCTACGAGCTGGGCCTGAAAAATTCGGCAGCTGAGCTGCCGGACGGTGCTCCGGCGTATCTGGAGGAAGAACTGCAGGACGGCACCCGGATTCGTCTGGAGTACAAGGATAGCATCACCCTGCAGAGACTGCTCTGCACCGATGGGGAAGGAACTGTTCTCAGGGAGATTACCTTTGAAACGGAAGCCGGCAGCGGCGGCAGGATTGACGAGTGGTATGAGCCTTTAAAGGAGCAGCTGTGGGCTGAGGCTCTGATTCCCACAGAGGACGGGATCATTCCGGCGGACCGGGCGGAAGGAGATGAGCAGGCGGGCAGCTTGGGGGAAGACGCAGGGGAAGATACAGGAAACAGCGCAGGGAAGGAAGCAGAGAGAGACAGGGGAGAGGACGGAGGGGAAATCAGTTTTCCCTGCTATTATGCGGTACAGAAGGGCGACAGCCTGTGGAAGATTGCAGAGCGGGTTTACGGAGACCCTTATCAGTTTGTCATCATTTACAAGGAGAACAGGGAGGTAATCGGACCGGACTGGAATTTTATTCCCGCGGGGATGCTGCTTCTGCTCCCGGAGCCGGATATTCAAGAACATGAGTAAACGAGATGATACATTTTCGTATGTGGGTGATTAAAAGGATGATAGGGGGATGGAATGAATATATGGGAGATTCTGGGGATCCCACCGACAGCGGATATGATCAGTATCAAAAAGGCATATGCGGACAGGGCAAAAATATGGCACCCGGAAGAGCATCCGGAAGAGTTCAAGCGCCTGCGGAACGCCTATCAGGAGGCTCTCAGGCAGGCGAAGAGCGGCACGGCAGTCGGAGCTGAGAAAACGGAGGAAGCGCTGCAGCCGGGAAAACGGGAAGCCGCTGCCAGGCCGAAGCCGGCGGAAAGAGTTGACACGGAGACAGCCGAGAAATCAAAAGCCGCCGCCAGGCCGGAGACGATGAAAAGCGCCGAGACAGCTGCGGAACCGGAGCAGGGAGAGCCGCAGCCCCAATTTTCGTATGACGATGTCTCTTCTTTTTACAGAAAAGATCTTGAGAAGCAATTTTTTGAGGAATTTCACCGGATTGTCTGGAACCCTTATCTGCAAAACGTAAAGGAGGTTTGGAGCTATTTCCTGTTTCGCCCGGCTTACGATGATTTGTATTGCCATGAGGATTTTCAGCTTAGGCTTTTGCAGGAAATCTGTGCTGTTCCGGGGTGGCACGGGGAGACACTGGATTACTTTGAATACTGGTATGAGCTTTACCGGGAACCGAAACGAAAGGATCCGAAGAGCCGCCGGATGAAAAGCGTCAGCGCAAAATGGCGCACGAAGAAATGGCGGAGCAAATTCACCTGTTTTATGCCGGTCTCTCGTGAGATGCGAGCAGAACATTATTCCATTCTGCAGATCATGAAGGACCGGGGGATAGACGGAAGCCTGCTGAATGGGATTTCCGTTCAGGCATATCTAAAGTACTATGACGGTTTTATAAGGGATCATGAAAAATGGCCGGAGAACCAGCGAAGCATCGGCAGCAGAAAACGGATAAGATCCTGGATCTTCGGAACATTACTGCTGTTGCTGGGGGCAATCCTGA
>CAZAMX010000062.1:0-9745 GCA_964486095.1 uncultured Acetatifactor sp.
GATCTGGTATACAGCCTGCATTCCCTGAATCATAATCATACCAGAAATGATGTGAAGCAGTACAGCACCAGCGTATACAGAGAGGGGCTGTTTGAGGAATTTCATGTGTACGGGATGGAATGGACACCGGAATATGTGGAGTATTTTTTCGACGGAGAAAGCGTCTGCAAATATTGTAAGACCGACGATAAAGAGGATCAAACGGAGAAGTCCTGGCCTTATGATCAGCCCTTTTACCTGATCTTAAATATTGCGGTGGGAGGATTTATGGGCGGTCCCGTCAGAGAAGAGGATCTGCCCTATACCATGGAAATTGATTATGTAAGAGTTTATGAAAAGGCGGACGGCGTGCAGAATAGCGCGCAGTGTGCAGAATAGCACACTTGAGTAATCCGATTAGAGCGGAGGGTTATCATCATGAAAGAGATTAAAATGTTTATAACCGATAAGAAAAAGGAAAAGTATTGGCAGGAGCAGTCCGTCGAGGCAAAGCCTCAGGATGATTTTATTCATGTGCTGAAGATCTATCCGGAGCTGCAGGAGCAGGTCATGGAAGGCTTTGGCGGTGCATTCACCGAGGCTGCGGCCGTGTGTTATGACAGCCTTTCAGAGGGCGGCAGGCAGGAATTTCTGGACGGCTGTTTTGGCGAGCAGGGCCTGAGATATAATCTGGGCAGGATTCATATGAACAGCTGCGATTTTGCTCTGGGTAATTATACTTATGTGGCGGAAGGCGATACGGATCTGCATACCTTCGATATTGCCCATGACAGGGAGCAGATTCTTCCGCTGATAAAGGAAGCCATGGCGTGCCATGAAAAAGAGGAGCTGTCACTGCTTGTTTCTCCCTGGTCTCCGCCTGCCTTTATGAAGACCAACGGGGAGATGAACCATGGCGGAAAGCTGAAGGAAGAATATTACGGGCTTTGGGCGGAATATTATGTGAAATTTATAAGCGCGGTCCGAAGGGAAGGGCTGAACATCCGGTATCTTACCGTCCAGAACGAGCCGGAGGCCGTGCAGACCTGGGATTCCTGCATTTATACCGCAGAGGAAGAGGGACGGTTTGCGGCGGATTACCTGATTCCCGCATTGAAGAGAGCAGACCTTAAGGATATTGAGGTATTTATCTGGGATCACAATAAGGAAAACATGTACGACCGGGCAAAAGGAAGCTTCGGGGTGCCGGGCTGCAGAGAAGGTGTAAGCGGTGTTGCCATGCACTGGTATACAGGGGATCATTTTGACGGGATTCGGGCAGTAAAGAAGGCGTTTCCGGAGAAGAAGGTATTTTTTACCGAGGGCTGCGTGGAGTATTCCCGTTTTGCGGATTCCGGTGAGATTCAGAAGGCGGAGATGTACGCCCATGATATGCTGGGAAATTTCAAGGCGGGCGTGGAGGCATTTTTTGACTGGAATCTGCTGCTGAATGCGGAAGGCGGCCCCAATCATGTAGGTAATTTCTGTGCGGCTCCCATCATGTGTGACGGCAAGGGGGGCATAGAAAAGAGATTATCCTATTATTATATCGGCCATTTCAGCAGGTATGTAAGGCGGGGAGCAAGGCTGGTTATGAACACCTGCTATGCGGATACCTTAGAGACAGTGTCCTTTGTAAATCCGGACGCAAGCCGTGTGGTGGTGATCTTAAACAGAGGCGAAAAGGATATGCCGGTATATTTATGCGAGGCAGGAGAAGGGATGGCGCTTACGGCGGAGGCCCATACCATCAGGACGATTGTGTACAAGTGAAAAAGGAAGGTAAGTAAATAGCAGTAAAATAAGAGAGCATTATATAAAACATAAAATATATTGATTTTACTTATATGGCAGTCTGTGATATGCTATGTAAGGAAACGGCGGGCGGAAAGAGCGTTTTTCCGCCTGCTTTATCATGCGCAGGTACAGCCTGCGCTGCAGCGCTGCCTTGCCGCAGAGGCAGCAGAATGGAGGCAAAAATATGGTTAAGGCAATCGTAGGCGCCAACTGGGGCGACGAGGGCAAGGGTAAGATCACGGACATGATGGCACAGGAGGCGGACATCGTGGTCCGCTTTCAGGGCGGGGCAAACGCCGGGCATACCATTGTAAACGGCTACGGGAAGTTTGCGCTGCATACCCTTCCTTCCGGTGTGTTTTACAGTCATATTACAAGTGTGATTGGAAACGGGGTGGCCCTGAATATTCCCAAGCTGTTTCAGGAGCTTCAGTCCATTGTGGACAGGGGGGTTCCCATGCCGAAGCTTCTCATTTCCAACAGGGCGCAGATGGTGATGCCCTATCATATACTGTTGGATCAATATGAGGAAGAAAGGCTGGGGGGCAAATCCTTCGGCTCCACAAAATCGGGAATTGCGCCTTTTTACTCCGATAAATATGCAAAGATCGGTTTTCAGGTCAGCGAACTTTTTGAGGAAGAGCTGCTTCAGGAGAAGGTGGAGCGGATCTGTGAGATTAAGAATGTATTGTTTGAGCATTTGTACCATAAGCCGCCCATTGATCCGCAGGAGCTCTTGAATACACTGCATGAGTACAGGGATATGGCGGCTCCCTATGTGGGAGATGTGTCCCAATTTTTGGACAGGGCCTTAAAGGAAGGCAAGACCATTTTGCTGGAGGGGCAGCTGGGAACCTTAAAGGACCCGGATCATGGCATTTATCCCATGGTGACTTCCTCTTCCACTCTTGCCGCCTACGGGGCAGTGGGAGCAGGACTTCCTCCCTATGAGATCAGGCAGATTGTTACGGTCTGCAAGGCTTATTCCTCGGCAGTCGGGGCGGGGGCGTTTGTGTCTGAGCTTTTCGGTGACGAGGCGGAGGAGCTGCGCCGCAGGGGCGGTGACGGCGGAGAATACGGGGCCACAACCGGCAGGCCCAGGCGTGTAGGCTGGTTTGACTGTGTGGCTTCTAAGTACGGCTGCCGCCTGCAGGGTACCACGGACGTTGCGTTTACGGTTCTGGATGTGCTGGGGTATCTGGATGAGATTCCTGTCTGCGTAGGCTATGAGATCGACGGCGAGGTTACCACTGAGTTTCCCGTGACGGCCCGTCTGGAGAAGGCGAAGCCTGTACTGGAGAAGCTGCCCGGCTGGAAGACCGAGATCAGAGGCATCAGAAAATACGAAGAGCTGCCGGAAAACTGCAGAAGGTACATTGAGTTTATCGAGAGCCGGATCGGGTATCCTATTACCATGATCAGTAACGGTCCCGGCAGGGATGATATTATTTACAGGAAGAGTACGTTACAATGATAGGCAGCCTGGAGTATATAAAGGTATTTTACTATACGGCAAAGAGCGGCAGCGTTACCGGGGCTGCCGCTCTGCTTTCCATCTCCCAGCCGGCGGTGAGCCAGTCCATAAGACAGCTGGAAAGGAGCCTGGGGGTTCCCCTGTTCGCCAGGGCGCCCAGGGGGGTGAAGCTTACCGCGGAGGGTGAGCTTCTGTATTCTTATGTGAAGCAGGGCTATGAACAGATCGAAATCGGAGTGGAAAAGGTGCGTCAGATGCGGAATCTGGAGCTGGGAGAGGTACGCATCGGAGCAAGCGATATGACCCTTCGGTTTTACCTGCTGCCCTTTTTGGAAAAGTTTCATGAGCTGTATCCGGACATTAAGGTATTTGTCACCAACGGGCCCACGCCGGAGACCTTAAAGGCCCTGAGAGAAGGCAGAATCGACTTTGGAGTGGTCAGCACTCCCTTTGAAGATTGTGACGGCATAAAGGCTGTGCCGGTGAAGGCAATCCAGGATATATTTGTGGCCGGCCGACGATTTCTGCCCTATAAAAACAGAATGATGGACTTTAAAGACTTAGAAAAGCTGCCCATGATCTTCTTGGAGAATAATACCAGCAGCAGAAGCTATATGGATCATTTCCTGCGGGAAAACGGGGTAGTATTGCAGCCTGAATTTGAGCTTGCCACCAGCGACATGATCGTACAGTTTGCCCTGCGAAACCTTGGAATCGGGTGTGTGGTCAGGGAGTTTGCAGAGGAGGCCTTAGAGTCCGGTCTGCTTTTTGAGCTTATGTTTAACAAGCTGATACCAAAGAGAAGCTTTTGCGTGGTACAAAGCATAAGAGCGGTTATGCCTTCGGCCGCCAAGAAGCTGCTGGAGATTTTGTGATTATTTGTTTTGGGGGGATTCTGATGCAGCTTCGCATCCTTCCGGCTCTTCCGGACCGGCATGATCGGAGCTGTCTGTTTCGGCGGTACCTTCCGGAGCAGAAACCGTATTGTCTTGAAACATGTCAAAGTCCGCAATGGTGTGTTTCCCGGTCAGCTTCCCATACATCCAGGTGTAGACCCAGATCAGGATGGGTATGGCTATGGTGGCGTAGAGACAGCTCCAGAACAGACGTCCGGAGACGGAGCTGTCTGCAATGGCGGCAATGAGAGTCATAATATACATAAGAACCAGCAGCAGGATGCCGATAATGGCCACCACCTGCTTGGAAGTTATTTTTTTCCCGGTTTTATTTCTCTTATCGTTCTTTTTCATAAATTGGTTTTTGTTTATTCCTTCCGTTATTTCTCTTGCCGGCGATCCGGCATTTGATCCGTGTCTTAATGCAGATTATAGACTGATCCGGAAGCTCCGTCAAGCAGATGCTTATTTCAGACTATTTTAAGAAAGTGTTAATTGAAAACAAAAGGGTGTAATGATAAAATATCCATGATTTTATAAATCGAAATCTTTTACAGGGAATAAGTGAAAACATGACGGAGAAGGATAAAGAATTTACGGGCATGATTCGGGAATATACCATGCCCTATCGGGAACTAATGGCCTATTACAGGTGCGCGATCATGGAGGCGGAAACAAAGTTCAAGGTACTCAGTGAAGAACTATCTTTAGAGTATGACCGGAATCCCATCGAAACTGTGAAGACAAGGCTGAAATCTGCTGAAAGCATTGTGGACAAGTTGATGACAAAGGGACTGCAGCTGACCGTGGAAAATATTGAAAACCACATTTTTGATGTGGCGGGGATCCGCGTGATCTGTGGATTCCCTTCGGACATATATACAATATCCGAGGCTTTCTTAAATCAAGACGATATTACGCTGATTGCGCGGAAGGATTATATTCAAAACCCAAAGCCCAACGGATACCGCAGTCTGCATCTGATCGTGGAAATACCGATCTTTCTTCATGACCAGAAACGGCCGATGAAGGTGGAGGTGCAGTTCCGCACTATCTCCATGGACTGGTGGGCCAGCCTGGAACACAAGATTCGCTATAAAAAGGATGTTGAGGTGGAACGGGAGACTGCGCTGGAGCTGTTCCAATGCGCGGAGGTAGCGGCTGCTCTGGATCAACGGATGGAGCAGATACAGAAAAAAGTTGCAAAAAAGTCCCGGGCCTGCATGGAAAGCGAAGTCCGGGACAATTGAGGTGGCCGTTGGCCCCTCGTTGTGAGGTGGCCGTTGGCCGCCTCTTAAAAAAAGGGGAGGATTAAGTATTATCCTTATCTTTGGTTAAATATCAAAGGAGGGGGTTCCTTGACATTGAATAGTGTAACCGGAAAAGAAAAGGATATACATGAAATCTATATTTTTTCAAAAAATTTTTTATTGTCTTTATCCGGAATCTGGTATATACTTAATGCCATAATATTTCTGACATTGAAATAAGGTAAAGGTGGTAATAACTATGACATTGCTGGAACAGTGGAAAAAGGAGGCTTATGACGAGTCTGTGGGACAGGCTCAGCTGCAAAAGATCTGGGGGGCTTACTTCCAGACGGAAAAGGGCATTTATGCGCAGCTTTTAAAGAATCCGGATGAAGTCGTGAGAGGGACGGTAAAGGAGCTGGCTGAAAAGTACAATGTGCCTGTTTTGACCATGACGGGATTTCTGGACGGTATCAATGACAGCCTTCTGGAGAAAAACCCCATCGAAGAGATGGATGAGAACACGGAAGTAAATTTGGGCTTTGACAAGGAGCTGCTGTATAAAAATATGGTAGCGGCGGAGGCAGACTGGCTTTATGAGCTGGAAGAGTGGAACGATATTTTTGACGAGGAAAAGCGAAAGGCTCTTTATAAGGAGCAGAAATCCTCGACGACCATTGTGAAGGGTACAAAAATATATCCAAATGATCCCTGTCCCTGCGGGAGTGGCAAAAAGTATAAAAAGTGCTGCGGCAGAAAATAGGCGGAATCGGTGACAAGGACTCTTTTTGTAAAAAGGGGTCCTGTTTTGTTATAAGAGGAATGGAGGCCGGAATGAAGAGAATTTTGAAAGAAATGAAATGGGATGCGCTTCTCAAGGGCGTTTTGTATATTGTGCTGGGAGTGATGGCACTGGCGCTGCCGGAGGCTATGGAAGAGATCCTGGGTTATATGATCGGCATTGTGCTGATCATAGGGGGCGCGGTGTCCATGATTGCCTATCTGATCAGGGATGCACACCAGAACTATTACCACAATGATTTCCTGCACGGCCTGATCGGAATTGCCGCCGGAATCCTTGTGCTGGCAAAGATAGAGGTGGTCATCGGGCTTATTTCCTTTTTGCTGGGAGTTCTGGTGCTGGTCAGCGGATGCAGTAAGCTCCAGGATGTGATCGACATGAAGCGCCTGGAATGCGGAAATTGGATTGCCATGCTGATATTTGCGGTAATAAATGTGGCGTTTGGCGTTCTGCTGATCTGCAATCCTTTTGCCTGGACTACGCTGCTGTTTCGGCTTTTGGGGGTAGGATTGATATTCAGCGGCATTATAGACTGTGCATCCACGGTATATTTTGCCGACAGGATCAGAAAGTATCTGGAAGCTTTGGAAACCGTTGACAGTACTTTCGTGGAAATGACAGAGACAGATGCTTCCAAGGAGAAGACGAGTCAGGGAGCAGCCGCTCAGGAAACGGAAACAGCAGAGAAATCTCAGAGAACCGCCGGCCAGGAGGCGGAGGCGGCAGAGAAATCTCAGAGAACCGTCGTTCAGGAGGCGGAAACTGCGGAAAAACCTCAGGAAGGGGCCGTTCAGGAGGCCGGGAATACCTCTCAAACACAGGACTTTTGACATTCCGTGTAAAAGGCATTATAATTAGGAAACAGACAGATAAATAAAGGAGGGGTATTACGTCATGAAAAAGCTGGAAGAATATGTAGTGAGCATACCGGATTTCCCCGAGAAGGGTATTATCTTCCGGGATGTGACCAGCGTGCTGCAGGATGGGGAAGGGCTTCAGCTGGCTATTGATACCATGCAGGAGAAGATCCGGGATATAGAGTATGACGTGGTGGCCGGGCCGGAATCCAGAGGATTCATATTCGGCACACCTATTGCCTATAATAATAAAAAGCCCTTTGTGCCGATCCGCAAGGCAGGCAAGCTGCCCAGGGAGACGGTGTCCGTTTCCTACGATCTGGAGTATGGACAGGCGCAGATCGAGATGCACAAGGACAGTATTCAGCCAGGTCAGCGGGTACTGATTGTGGATGATCTGATTGCCACCGGCGGAACCACCGAGGCCATGATTAAGCTGATTGAAAGCCTTGGCGGAAAAGTGGTGGGAATTGTGGTGCTGATTGAGCTGGCCGGTTTAAAGGGCAGGGAGAAGCTGAAAAATTATCGCCTGGAATCAGCTATTTGTTATCCGGGCAATTAGCCCAAGGCGAAAAGTATCGTAATGGGGTTATTTGTGCCGCGGCGGACGGCACGCCTGAAAGTGTGGGACGGATATGGCGGAAGAAAAAAACGAGGTCGTCTTTGATGACGGAAAAATGGAGGAAGCGTTGGAGTTTAAAGATCCTGAGGACCTGTATCAGGAGCTTATTTCGCGTGTCCGGAAATACCACCCCAGCACCGATATTTCCATGATTGAAAAGGCATACAAAACCGCAAGAGAGGCCCACAAGGATCAGAAGCGCAAGTCCGGGGAGCCATATATCATTCATCCCCTGAATGTCGCCATTATTCTGGCGGATCTGGAACTGGACAAGGAGACGATTGTAGCGGGTATCCTTCATGACGTGGTGGAGGATACGATCATGACGGAGGAAGACTTAAAGCGGGAATTCGGGGAGGATGTGGCCCTTTTGGTGGACGGCGTAACAAAGCTGGAGAAAATCCCTTTGTCCACCGGAGTGAATCAGTCCGACGAGAAGCTGGAGATGCAGGCGGAGAATCTGCGTAAGATGTTTCTTGCCATGGCCAAGGACATACGTGTGATTATGATTAAGCTGGCCGACAGGCTTCACAATATGCGGACCCTGAAATATAAGAGTACGGAGAGCCAGCAGCGGATTGCCAGGGAGACGCTGGAGATTTATTGTCCCATTGCCCAGAGGCTGGGCATCAGCAAGCTTAAGACGGAGCTGGATGATCTGTCCTTAAAATATCTGGAGCCGGAGGTCTATTATGACCTGGTAAATCAGATCGCCATGCGCAAGAGCGCCAGAGAACAGTATATTCAGAGTATTGTGGATGAGGTCAGCGTCCATATCAGCGGCGCCGGCATCAAGGCGAAGATAGACGGGCGGGTCAAACATTTCTTCAGCATTTATAAAAAAATGAAAAACCAGAATAAAACCCTGGATCAGATCTATGATCTGTTTGCGGTAAGAATCATCGTGGATTCGGTACGGGACTGTTATGCGGCGCTGGGGGTGATCCATGCCATGTATACCCCTATCCCGGGGCGTTTTAAGGACTATATTGCCATGCCCAAGGCGAATATGTATCAGTCCCTGCATACCACTCTGATCGGGAGCAACGGCCAGCCCTTTGAGATACAGATCCGTACCTTTGAGATGCACAAGGCGGCGGAGTACGGTATCGCCGCTCATTGGAAGTACAAGGAGGCATCTGACGGCAGGAAGGCGGAGACCCAGGAGGAAGAAAAGCTGGTTTGGCTGCGTCAGATTTTGGAATGGCAGCAGGACATGTCCGATAACAGGGAGTTTATGAAGCTTTTGAAGGATGACCTTGACCTGTTTTCGGATAATGTATACTGCTTTACCCCTACCGGTGAGGTGAAGAATCTGCCTGCCGGCTCCACTCCCATTGACTTCGCGTATTATATTCATTCTGCGGTAGGCAACAAGATGGTGGGAGCCAGGGTAAACGGGAAGCTGGTAACTATTGACTATGAGATCAAGAACGGAGACCGCATCGAAATTATAACCTCTCAGAACTCCAAGGGGCCCAGCAGGGATTGGCTGAATGTGGTGAAAAGCACTCAGGCCAAGAATAAGATCAACCAATGGTTTAAGGCAGAGCTGAAGGAGGATAACATTGTCAGGGGCAAGGAGCTTTTGACCGCCTACTGTAAGTCCAAGTCCATTAATTTGAGCGATCTTTTAAAGCAGGAATATATGGAATCCGTAATGCGCAGATACGGTTTCCGGGATTGGGATTCGGTGCTGGCGGCTATCGGGCACGGCGCTTTAAAAGAGGGTCAGATCGTCACCCGGATGCAGGAGCTTTACGACAGAGATCATAGAAAAGCTCTGACAAATGAGGCCGTACTGCAAAGTATAGCGGAGGCAGGAGCCATTGCGGCATCCAAACCGGTCCAGATCAAGACCAAAAGCGGCATTGTAGTTAAGGGGATCGCAGATCTTTCCGTGCGTTTTTCAAAGTGCTGTTCCCCGGTGCCGGGAGACGAGATCGTGGGATTCGTTACCCGGGGAAGAGGCATCTCCATCCACAGGACCGATTGTGTAAACGTGATGAATCTGCCCGAGATCGAGAGGGCAAGGATCATTGACGCGGAATGGCAGACTCCCACAGAC
>CAZAMX010000063.1:0-9592 GCA_964486095.1 uncultured Acetatifactor sp.
GATACTGACAGAGAAAAGGTCTCGCTGAAACTGTTCCACGGTCTGATACCGTTTATCCGGGTCCAGATTAGTACACTTTTGGAGAACCCTTTTATAATGGGACTTTTGATTCTTTTCTGTCAGCAGCAGCTTTAATGTCATGCCAAGAGCATAGATGTCTGTCCGCTCATCTGTCTGGGCAAAGCCGTACTGTTCCGGGGAAGCAAATCCCCGGGTGCCCAGCTGTCGTGTATCCTGTTCTAGATTTTCCCTGTGCATACGGGCAATGTCAAAATCAATCAGGCGTATATGTCCATCCTCTGTAAAAAGGATGTTAGAGGGTTTGATGTCACGGTGAATAATTCCCTTTTTGTGAAGAAATGTCAGGACGGAACAAAGTTCTCGGACAACTGTTGAAAATTGCTTTTTTGACAGTTCGACAGTTCCTAGAGATTGTCCCTCTATATATTCTTCCAGAACCGTGGTGAAATTCTCGGAGATGATTACCTCCAGCAGCTGGGGCAGGCCGGGATGGGGATTGTCTTTTAAAACCTCATAGACGGGATGCCTTCCGGTCAGCACCTTGCGAATACATTTCTGCCCACCTGAGCGGACCAGGTAAATTGTACTTTTTTCACTTTTGGCTAATAGCTTTATCTCTTCGTACTCCATATTCTTTGTATAAACCTTTCATCCCAGCGCGCAATGAATCAAGTGTTGTGTGAAGTGTTTACACGAGCATCTGACTGTTCTAACGTCACAATACATATCTGCTGCCGGAAGCATGACACTTTTGGAATAATCACAGTTTATTATTTATCTGTTTGTTTGTCAAGCAATAAGAAAACCATTCATTAACTGCATATTAAAGTTTTCTAACGTGCCTTACTTTCCGTTGTTTTTTTTCATTAGGTGAGATAGAATGTAACTGTTCGGAAGCATGAAGAACATGTTTCGGGTAGTTATATAATGATACGGGTATTTTACGGCAGAAGGGAGAATGCGTATGAGCGGTGATTCATTTCGCAACAGAAGAAACGGATTTGAAACTATGAACGGAGGCGAAAGCGGTAAGCCCAAAAAACTTTCCGGCGGCAAAATAGCCGGTATTGTGGTGGCAGCGCTGGCAGTGGTTATCCTCCTGTTTAATTCCACCTATGAGATCAAGGAGCAGGAGCAGGCGGTGCTGATTACATTAGGGCAGGCCTCCGCCGTGACGGAACCGGGACTGCACTTTAAGATTCCCTTTATCCAGCAGGTGAAAAAAGTCAATACCACGATCCAGGGCTTTTCCATCGGCTACAGCAGTAGCAGTAATGAGGTCATAGCGGACGAGTCCCTGATGATTACATCTGATTTCAACTTTATTGATGTTGATTTTTATGTGGAATATCGCTATAGCGACCCGGTGAAGGCTCTTTACGCTTCTCAGGTTCCGTTGGAGATTTTACGAAATATCAGTCAGAGCTGCATTCGTACCGTGATCGGGAGTTATCCGGTGGATGATGTGCTGACGACAGGAAAGAACGAGATTCAGGCGGCCATTAAAGAAATGATTATTGAGCGCCTGGAGGTTCAGGACATTGGTATTCAGCTGGTAAATATTACCATACAGGATTCCGAGCCGCCGACCGCGGAGGTTATGGAAGCGTTCAAGGCGGTGGAGACTGCAAAGCAGGGTAAGGAGACGGCACTGAACAATGCCAATAAGTATCGTAATGAGCAGCTTCCTTCCGCGCAGGCAAAGGCCGACGGGATCTTAAAGGATGCGGAAGCCCGGAAGACCGAACGAATTAATGAAGCCACCGCACAGGTAGCCCGGTTTGACGCCATGTATCAGGAATATGTGAAGAATCCTACGGTGACAAGGCAGCGGATGTTTTTTGAAGCAATGGAAGCAGTGCTGCCGGATTTAAAGGTGATTATTCAGAGTGAGGGCGGCGACGTACAGACCATATATCCTCTGGAGTCCTTTACCGGAAATTCCGACAGCGGCTCCGGTAACAGTTCCGACGGCGTTTCTGACAGCAGTGCTTCCGGAAACGGCGGCAGCTCCGCGATGAACAGCTCATCCGGCGCTGAAAACAACTAAGTCATCCAAATTTGAATGGAGGTTAACATGAAAACAGTGAAAAAAGTTACGTTGGCCATAGTGATCTTTCTGGTACTGATAACCGGAGCGTCCTGCATTGTGGTTACTCATGAGAACGAATACAGTCTGATCCGCCAGTTTGGCAGGATCGACCATGTGGTATCCAAAGCCGGCATCAGCTTTAAGCTCCCCTTTATTCAAAGTGTGGACACACTGCCCAGGCAGACCCTGCTGTATGACCTTTCCCCTTCGGACGTCATTACCAGCGATAAAAAGACCATGATCTGTGACAGCTATATTCTTTGGCATATTGTGGATCCTGTGAAATTCGCCCAGACGCTGAACGGTTCCGTTACTGCCGCGGAAGGAAGGCTGGATGCCATTGTCTATAACTCTACGAAGAATATTATCAGCAGCACTTCGCAGGATGATGTGATTTCGGGAAGAAACGGGACCTTGTCTCAATCCATCTTAAACAATATTGGTACGGCTCTGGATCAGTACGGTATCGAGCTTTTGGCCTTTGAAACCAAAAAGCTGGATCTGCCCGGCGACAATAAGGCCGCCGTTTATGAGCGTATGATTTCCGAACGCGACAACATTGCGGCTACCTACACCGCAGAGGGAAGCTCCGAAGCGCAGATTATTCGGAATACCACGGATATGGAGGTGACGGTGATGCTTTCCGAGGCTGAGAAGGAAGCGGCAATCCGCATTGCCGAGGGGGAAGCGGAGTATATGAGAATTTTGGCGGAAGCATACAACGACGAATCCAAGCAGGAGTTTTATTCCTTTGTCAGGAGCCTGGACGCTTTGAAGCTTTCCATGCAGGGCGGCAATAAGACGGTGATTCTGTCTCCCGATTCGCCGATTGCGCAGATATTCTATGGTAATTGAAGGTAACTGTTCAGCCTTCCGTATGTTAAGCTGCCTGGGGACAAGTAACTTCTTGCAAAGACCGTAAAACGAAAGGTACTTAGTCTCCGTTCTTTGGAGACTTAGGTACCGTTACGTTTTTTCTCGAGCGAAAGCGCGTCTGAGCAGGAAGTTACTTGTCCCCAGGCGGCGTGACTTACTGCAAGGGTGAACTGTTACAATTGAAGGTGGCAGAGCCGCAATAGTTCTTGCGATTTGCGTTCTTTTAGGTTATAATAAATACAAGTTGCAGCGAGGGTATGAGGCAGGGAGTCAAGCAGTGGGAATGTCATAGGGATGGCATTTATTTGCTTGACTCTTTTTCAATATACAGGAAAGGAAGAACAAATATGACAGACATTGTTGTGATCGGCGCGGGAGTTACGGGATGCGCAATTGCAAGGGAGCTGGCACGCTATGACCGGAGTGTGATTGTGCTGGAGCGGGCCTCCGACGTGTGCGAGGGTACTTCAAAGGCCAACAGCGGTATTGCGCATGCCGGGTTTGACGCCGTACCCGGTACCTTAAAGGCAAAGCTGAATGTGGCCGGAAGCGAGATGATGGAGGCGCTTTCCAGGGAGTTGGATTTTCCCTTTAAGCGCAACGGTTCTCTTGTGCTGTGCTTTGATGAGGGGGACCGGTATAAGCTTCAGAAGCTTTTGGAGCAGGGTCATAAAAACGGTGTGAAGGAACTTAGGATCATTGAGCGGGAAGAGCTTAAGAAGCTTGAGCCTAACATTTCGGAGGATGCTGTGGCGGCGCTGTATGCGCCTACGGGCGGAATCGTCTGTCCTTTTGGCTTGACGATAGCACTGGCGGAAAACGCGGCGGTTAACGGGGTTGATTTCAGGCTGAATACAGAGGTGCAGGAGCTTCAAAGGATACCAGAGGGGTATCGTGTGATCACAGATCAGGGGATCTTGGAGAGCAGGGTGGTGATCAATGCCGCAGGGGTATATGCGGATCGTTTTCACAATATGGTCAGCGGACAGAAGATCAAAATTATTCCCAGGAAGGGCGAGTATTGCCTGATGGACAAGAAGGTGGGAAGCTGGGTCACGAAAACAGTTTTCCAGCTGCCTACAAAATACGGTAAGGGTGTGCTGGTGACGCCTACGGTTCACGGCAATCTGCTGGCGGGCCCTACGGCGGTGGATATAGAGGATTATGAGGGCGTAAATACCACAGGCGAGGGGATGGCGGATTTGATGAAGCGGGCGGCTCTCAGCGTGGAGGGGCTTCCGGCAGGGCAGGTCATCACTTCCTTTGCCGGGCTTCGCGCTCACGGGGTCACGGAAAAAGAGGACTTTATCGTGGGACCGGTGGAGGATGCGCCCGGGTTTTTCGATGCGGCGGGCATAGAATCTCCCGGACTCACCTGCGCTCCTGCTCTGGGAGCCTATATGGCGGAGTTGGTTCTGAAATATCTGCCGGCTGAAGAAAAAAAGGACTTTATTGCCACGAGGAAGGGGATTCCCAGTATGGCTCTTGCGGACTCGGATGAGAGGCAGCGGCTGATACGGGAAAATCCTCTTTATGCCGATGTGGTGTGCCGTTGTGAGATGGTGACGGAGGGCGAGATTATGGATGCCATTCACAGGCCCCTGGGAGCGACTACCTTAGATGGTGTAAAACGCCGTACCAGGGCCGGTATGGGCCGCTGCCAGGCAGGGTTCTGTTCTCCGAGAACGGTGGAAATTCTGGCCAGAGAGCTGGGAAAGGACATGGCAGAGATCGGCAAAAACGACAGGGGAAGCGAATTTTTACTGGAGCAGGAAAAGTAATGATGCTTGCCGGGAGACTGCCGCCCTGAGGAGGTTGGGGAGATTTGCGTGTTCCGGCGGAATGAGAGGAAACATGGAAAAAGAATTGGTAATTATCGGCGGGGGGCCCGCAGGGCTTGCGGCGGCTATTGCCGCAAGGGAAAACGGAGTGGAGGACCTGGTGATCATAGAGAGGGACGGAAGGCTGGGAGGAATTTTAAACCAGTGTATCCATAACGGCTTTGGACTGCACACCTTTAAGGAGGAATTGACGGGCCCGGAATATGCCGGAAGATATATTGACAGGGTTATGGAGCTGGAGATTCCTTATAAACTGAACACCATGGTGATTGATCTGACACAAATGTCAGATGCGGCGGGGCCCGAAGACAGCCGTAAGCTGGTAACGGTGATGAATCGGGAAGAGGGCCTGTATACCATTGAGGCGAGGGCAGTGATTCTGGCCATGGGGTGTAGAGAGCGTTCCAGAGGTGCGCTGAACATTCCCGGCTATCGTCCGGCAGGAATTTATTCCGCAGGAACGGCCCAGCGGTATGTAAACATGGAGGGGCGAATGCCGGGCCGGGAGGTAGTCATATTAGGCTCCGGAGATATTGGGCTGATTATGGCCCGCCGCATGACGCTGGAGGGAGCGAAGGTGAAGCTGGTGGCGGAGCTGATGCCTTATTCCGGAGGGCTGAAGAGAAATATCGTACAATGTCTGGACGATTTCGGCATTCCTTTAAAGCTTGAGCATACGGTAGTGGACATTAAGGGAAAGAAAAGAGTGGAAGCTGTTGTGATCGCCAGGGTGGATGAATATTCCAGGCCGATTCCCGGCACCGAAGAAGAAATTAAATGTGATACGCTGTTGTTGTCCTGCGGACTGATTCCGGAAAATGAATTGTCGGAAACCCTGGGGGTGGAGATGAATCCGGCAACCAAAGGCCCAAAGGTCAACGAGAGTCTGGAGACGGACAGGGAAGGAGTTTTTGCCTGCGGCAATGTGCTGCATGTTCATGATCTGGTGGATTATGTGTCAGAAGAAGCGTTTCAGGCGGGGAAACGTGCGGCGGCGTATCTGCAGGGCAAGCTGGATGGGGCCGGGGAGGCAATTCCCTTGCGGGCCGTGAATGGTGTTCGCTACACGGTGCCCGCATCCCTGAATATTGACAGAATGGAGGCGGCTCAGGTGGTGCGTTTTCGGGTGGGAAACGTATACAGAGACGCGGCCGTGGAGGTGTCCTTTAACGGAAAGGTTGTGAGCAGCAGGAAGAAAAAGGTATTTGCCCCCGGCGAGATGGAACAGATTATTCTAAAGAAGCAGGATTTGGAGCAGTTTGCGGATCTGAAGGAGATCACAATCTCCATTCGGCAGTCCTGAATGTCTCTTATCAGGAGAACAATGGCTAATCTGCGCAGCACGAAGGGAGCTTTGAATGTTTAAAATGTCCGAGAAGGGGAGGCTGGTATACTCTCCGGCAGGGCGGAATGAGAGGAAGCATGGAAAAGAAAGAGTTTGTCTGTATCGGGTGCCCGCTTGGGTGCAATGTGACCGTGGAGGCGGAAGGGAAGGAAATCAAAAATATTACGGGTAATACCTGTCCCCGGGGGGCGGATTATGTGACAAAGGAGCTGACGGACCCCAGGCGTATTGTTACCAGTCTGGTACGGGTGAGCGGCGGGGAGCTTCCGGTGGTGTCCGTGAAAACGGCCTCGGACATTCCGAAGGATAAGATCATGGACTGCATGGGAATATTAAAGAAGATCGAGCTGTCCGCGCCTGTCCGCATGGGGGATGTGGTGGCGGAGAATGTGTGCGGAACCGGCGTAAATGTTATTGCAACAAGGACCTGCGACCTGAAAGCTGCAGACAGCTGATCCCGGGCAGGACTCCGGAACAGAAGTTTTCAGAACCGTAAAGAGGGAGGCGAACTATGAAGAAATATATTATGGCATTGGATCAGGGAACCACAAGCTCCCGCTGCATCCTGTTTGATCGGGAAGGAAATATCTGCTCCATGTCTCAGAAGGAATTTACCCAGATTTATCCGCAGCCCGGCTGGGTGGAGCATAATCCCATGGAGATCTGGTCTTCTCAGCTGGCGGTAGCTACGGAGTGTATGGCGGTGGTGGGCGCCACTCATGAGGACATTGCGGCTATCGGGATTACCAATCAGAGGGAGACTACCATCCTTTGGGACAAGCGTACGGGGGAACCGGTGTACAACGCCATCGTATGGCAGTGCCGCAGGACGTCGGCAATGATTGAAGAGCTGAAGGCAGACGGATTTGACCAAAGGATCAGGGAGAAGACAGGCCTGGTGCCGGACGCTTATTTCAGCGCTTCCAAGATTGCCTGGATCTTAAGGAATGTGCCCGGGGCGAGGGAGAGGGCAGAAGCGGGAGAGCTGCTCTTTGGCACGGTAGATACCTGGCTGATCTGGAACCTGACCAAGGGAGCGGTTCATGTGACGGATTACACCAATGCTTCCAGGACCATGCTTTTTGACATTCACAGGCTTTGCTGGGATGGGGAAATCATGGAAAGATTTAAGATTCCTGCCTGCATCCTCCCGGAGGTAAAGCCTTCCGGCTGTATTTTCGGACATACGGATGGATCCGTACTGGGCGGAGAAATTCCCATTGCAGGGGCGGCGGGAGATCAGCAGGCCGCCTTGTTCGGTCAGTGCTGCTTTGAGCAGGGAGAGGTAAAGAATACATACGGAACCGGATGTTTTCTGCTGATGAATACGGGTAAGGAGGCCATCACATCAGGATCAGGTCTGCTGACTACCATTGCGGCAGGCACCTCCCATGAGGTGGAGTATGCGCTGGAGGGCAGCGTGTTTGTAGCGGGTGCAGGGGTTCAGTGGCTTCGGGACGGCATGCGCATGATCAAGAGCGCAGCGCAGTCTCAGGAGTATTGCGAAGCTGTGGAGGATACGGCAGGCGTCTATATTGTTCCGGCCTTTGCGGGGATGGGAGCGCCTTATTGGAATCAGTATGCAAGGGGAACTGTGGTGGGGATCACCAGGGGCTGCAGCAAGGAGCATTTTATCCGGGCTGCGCTGGAGTCTATTGCCTATCAGACCTCGGATGTGCTTCGGGCCATGGAGCAGGACAGCGGTATGTGTTTAAAGAGCCTGAAGGTGGACGGCGGCGCCAGTGCCAACGA
This sequence comes from uncultured Acetatifactor sp., assembly GCA_964486095.1. Classification (GTDB taxonomy): domain Bacteria; phylum Bacillota; class Clostridia; order Lachnospirales; family Lachnospiraceae; genus Acetatifactor. Next base: position 7,928 of record CAZAMX010000063.1, read on the forward strand.
TTTTTTAATGCAGTTCCAGGCGGATATTGTGAACACGGCGGTCCACAGGCCGAAATGTATTGAGACCACGGCTTTGGGCGCGGCATATCTGGCCGGCCTGGCAGTGGGCTACTGGAAAGACAGGGCAGAGATCAGGGAAAACTGGCAGATCGGCAGGGTGTTTGAGGCTGGCATGGCGGAAGAACGGCGGGAAAAGCTGCTGAAGGGCTGGAAAAAGGCGGTAAAGTGTGCACTGGTCTGGGCGGAGGAGTAAGTAAAGTATCAGTTCACCCTTGCAGTAAGTCACGCCGCCTGGGGACAAGTAACTTCCTGCTCAGACGCGCTCATCCTCGAGAATGACGGCCGATTATCGCCGTCAGGCTGCGCAAAGCCGGGCTGTTACCCTGTGTCCTGCAAAGTCAACAGTTACGGTTGCGTTTTTGGAGGATTGCAGTTAGAATAGACGTAGCAGCCCGGACAGGCTGCGGTTGTGGACAAACAAAAAAAGAGGTGACGGGATGTTAGTGCAAAAGTACAGAGATATGCTGTCGGGGAAATCGGTCATCAGGCAGCTGGCGGAATTTGCTGCGGAGCGGGGGAAGGAAATCGGGTATGAAAATGTCTTTGATTACAGTCTGGGCAATCCCTCCGTTCCTGTTCCCCGGGAATTTACCGATAAGATGATAGAACTGCTTACCACCAGGGAGAGTGGTGAACTCCATGGGTACAGTCCTAACTTAGGAATTACCGGTGTCAGGGAGGCAGTAGCGGCATCTCTGGAAAAGCGTTTTGCACTGCCTTATCGGAAGGAGCATATTTTCATGGCCTCCGGTGCGGCAGGTGCCCTGGCACATGCTTTTCGGCTGGTTACGGAACCGGGGGATGAAATCCTGACGTTTGCTCCTTTCTTTCCGGAGTATCATCCTTATGTGGACCTGACGGGAGCGGTTCTTAAAGTGGTTCCTCCGGATTTGGAAGGCTTTCAGATTAATTTTGAAAGGCTGGAGGAAATGCTGACCGAGAAGGTAATGGCGGTGCTGCTGAATACACCGAACAATCCTTCCGGTGTTGTGTGTTCGGAAGAAACCCTGGAGCGGCTGGCCCGGGTACTTAAGGAGAAATCGGTACGGTACGGGCATACTATTTATCTGATCTCCGATGAGCCCTACAGGGAGATTGTATTTGACGGCGGTACGGCGCCTTGTGTTTCTCGTTTTTATGACAATACTATCATGTGCTATTCCTTCTCTAAATCTCTTTCCCTTCCGGGTGAACGGATCGGATACGTGGCGGTGAATCCACGCTGCAGGGACGCGGAGGAAATGATTGCCATGTGCGTTCAGATTTCCAGAGGAATCGGGCATAATTGTCCGCCTTCTATCATTCAGCTGGCGGTGGCCGAGGTGCTGGACAAGACGGCCGACATGAAGGTTTATGAGACAAACAGAAACCTGCTTTATAAGGAGCTGACGGATCTGGGATTCACCTGTGTAAAGCCGGGGGGAACCTTTTATATCTTTCCAAGGGCTCTTGAAGAGGATGCGAAGGAATTTTGCCGTAAGGCATTAAAATACGATCTGATATTGGTGCCGGGAGATACCTTTGGTGCGCCGGGGTATTTCCGCATGGCTTACTGCATTGATACGGAGAAGGTGGAGCGGTCTTTGGAGGTACTTAGAAGATTTG
>CAZAMX010000064.1:0-9587 GCA_964486095.1 uncultured Acetatifactor sp.
CCTGATTCTGGACTATCAAAAACACGATTATGTCACCGCCGCCGTCAGTCACCTTCCCCACGTGATTGCCGCCTCTCTGGTAAATCTGGTGCGGGACAGTGATTCGGCGGACGGCATCATGAAAATGATCGCTGCCGGCGGCTTCAAGGACATTACCAGGATCGCGTCCTCTTCCGCCGCCATGTGGCAGCAGATCTGCCTGACCAACACGGAAAATATCTCTTCTCTCTTACAGGCCTATATCGACTCCCTGACCGCCGTCAAAAAGCAGCTGGACGGTCGGGGCGAACAGGCGCTCTTTGATCTGTTTGACGGCGCCAGAATCTACCGGGATTCCTTTGTCAACGCTTCCAGCGGCCCCATCAAGCGCTCCTACAGCTTCAATGTGGACATTGCGGACAAAACCGGCGCTCTGGCACACATTGCGGCATTGCTTGCCGAAAACGGCCTGAGCATCAAAAATATCGGCATCACCCACAACCGGGAATCCGAAGACGGCGTACTCCTGATAGAGTTTTATGACGAGCCTTCTCTGAATACCGCGCTGCAGCTTCTGGCGGAAGCGGCCTATACCGTTCACGTCCGGCGCTGAGGTCTGCGGCCCCGATGCTCTGCCTCTCCGCCCTGCTGCTCTTTCCCGCGCCCGCGCTCTGCTCTTCTCCGCCGCAGCCCTGCCGCAAGCCTCCCGGCCGCGATGCACAGCAGCATACCGAAGGTTCCGCCGCAAGTATCCAAAAGCACATCCCAGAAACTGCCCCAGCGTCCCGGTACAAACAGCTGATGAAACTCATCCAGCCCCGCAGAACAAAAGACCCACGGCACAATCAGCAGATACAGCCTTCTGCCTTTTCTGATCCACTGGCTCCACAGAAGATACAGCAGGATCCCCATACAGGCATATTCCGAAAAATGCGCAAGCTTTCGCAGCGGATGTTCGAAATATTCCGCCAGCTCCCGCATAAATCCTTCCGTCCAGTTCTTTCCGGCCAGATTGTTCAGCAGCTACACACACTTTTCCGAAATAATCTGGCTTATGGATCCCGACTGTTCTCCGTCCTGTGCGGAAAAGCCAAAGATCAGCACATAAAGAACCAGCAGCAAAACCGCCGCCAGCACGGTGATCCCTATTTTTTTCTTACGGTCCCTTTTACTGTTTTCACCCGTCCCGGGGCCGTCCGCTTTTGTCGCTTTCTTAAGTTTCATCGCCGTTTAGCTCACTGACAGTCTGATAGGTTTCGATTCTGGACAGCTCAGCCTCCCCCATTCCCACAAAGACCGCACCATAATCATATCCGCCGTTTCGAAGCTCAATCCGCACAATCCGCAGCAGAGCATGCAGCACCTCATGGGTCCAAAGGGTAAGATGCGCCTCATACACCTCTCCAATCTGCAGAACCTCCGCACACGCAAAGCCGATCCCGGATTTGGAAACATCCAGAATGTTAATGGTCACCTCATTGCCGGTATTGCCGTCAAGTCTTTTCATGATAATTTTTGACGGCATATTGGTTCTCTTGTTTCTTCTTCTCTCATTCATGAGCCTTTCTCCTTTCCCCGCATGTATGACACTAACAACTCAGCCCAGGCGTCGAAGCTTTCAGCAAAGCTGAACTGACATTGTACGCTAACTAAACTTTATCCCACCGGGACACCTCGCGTCAAGCAATATTAGTCAAAAAATGTTTCGGTATCTATTTTTTGATAGCCTCCGAAGCTGTTAGGATACGCAAACATCTGCTCCGCCAGATCCTGGCCCAAGAAAGCGCTGGTAATCTCGTTTGTTTTTTCAGTCATATCAATGTCGGCAAAAAGATCCGGATAGACAGTTTTCGCGATAAACCAAGTATTAATCAACGCCGTTTCATAATTCGTGTAATAAGCATTATAGGCCATCTGTAAATAGACGTCTCCCTCCTGCCATGCTTTACAACTGTCAAACATGGTGCTGTCCGCCTCATAAAGCGGTTTGATATTTTTGATGGCGGCGGCATCCATGATCATAATATCCATTTTCTCTCCAAGAGCGACAAATTTTTCTTCCTCAATAGCCTGGATACCAGGCGCTTCCAGTCCCGAAACCACGTTTTTGACATTGGCCACATCAAAGGAAGTGTAGTTTTGCGCTGTCATCAGATGGTTGGTCGTCCCCCAATTCCCCAGACCGCAGATATAGACTCCCGGTTTGTCCGCATCTGCTATGCCGGAAGTTCTGGCGGCGATTTCTTCTCTTTCGGATGCGACAAAAGAGATCAGAGCATTGGCTTTCTCCTGTCTGCCGAAAATATTTCCCAACAGCGTCATGGACTGAACAAATGCTTCATCGAACACACCGCCAGGCCCTGCCTTCAAGGTGATGACGGGAACCCCCAGCTGCTCTTGAAGAGCGTCCTCCTTCTCCACATCCTCATATTCGGAAATCACAATGTCCGGACTGCAGGCCAGTATCTTCTCCGCCTCCGCCGTCTGGGCGTTCGGACCGCCCACGCCGCAGGAGGGAAGCTCCGAAAATACGTCTCCGTATGCAATCACATAAGGCCGTGCCACACCGTCAAACATCTTTGGACGCTCTTCCAACGCGGCGTTATCAATATCCTCTACCCCGCACAGCAGCGCGGTATCTCCCACATAACAGTACATTCTCAGCGCACCTGCGCCGATACAGACCACTCGCTTATAGCTGCCGGGAACCACCGTTACTTCACGGCCGATCAGGTCCGTAACGACGGTTTCTTCCTGTGACGTTATTTCCTCCTGTGATTTTTCTTCTCCGGGAGCGCCGCAGGCACACACGGAGAATGCCATAACCGCCGCCAGCAGCAGTCCGATCTTCTTTTTAGCTTTCATGCTTTTTGCCTCCTAAAATAATTTTTTCCCCTTCATACTCTATCATTCTGACATTACTGTCATATACATCGTTGATCACCGCCTCAGTAAACACTTCCTTTCCGCCCGAATATTTGACGGTTCCGTCCTTCATAAAAAAGAAGCGGTCGCCAAAGCTTATCGCCGCGTTTAAATCATGCAGGGAACAAAGTACACTAATATTTCGCTCCCGTGCCAGTTTCTTCGCCTCATTGATCATCTTCTGCTCATTGGCAATATCCAGATTGCCGGTTGGTTCGTCAAAAACAAGCAGCCGCGGCTCTTGAGCCAGCGCACGGGCAATTGCCACCTTCTGCCGCTCCCCGCCGGAAAGCAGCGCTACACTTCTCTCAGCATAAAGCTCCAGCCCCATTTCAGTCAGCGTGCGTTCTACCACTGCATAATCCCCACTGCCCGCCCTCAGTCCAAACCTCGATACTCTGCCCAGTAAAACGGAATCAAAGACGCTAAGATCGCCGAATTGAATATTCTGCGGTACATAAGCCATAATGCCTGCACGTTCCCTCCTGGACATCCGCAAAAGATCTCTGCCTTCAAAGGTCAAAGTGCCCCCGGCAGGAGTGCAGATTCCCACAATATTTTTAAACAGCGTGCTTTTCCCCACACCGTTTTTCCCAAGAAGGATGCCGATCTCTCCGTTTTGCAGCTCCATATTCACGTCATGCAGCACCGGCGGCGAACGCCGCCCATAACGGAAAGAGAGGTCTCTAATTATCAACACTTTCATTCCCCCTTTTTGAGAAAATAATCGCCACAAAAAACGGAGCGCCCAGCAGCGTAGTAATGGCGCCCACCGGCAGAGCGGAACCATTCCCCATGCTTCTGGAAAAAGTGTCCGCCAGAAGCAGAAGCAGACTCCCTGCCAGCATGGAGGCTGGAAGGGCATAACGGTGATCCTGCCCCATGAGCTTTTTTATAACGTGAGGACAAATAATTCCCACAAAGCCGATCACCCCTAAAAACGATACACACACCGCCGTAATCATAGAAGCCAGCAGCAGTGACACAAACCGCATCCGCTCCGTATTAATACCCATGGCCTTGGCGGCGGCGTCTCCGCTAAGCAGCGCGTTATATTTCCAGGACATCAGCATGAAAAACACAGTGCCAAGCATAACCACCCCCAGCATAATGAGGTCTGTGCGATAAGTCGCCCGCCCCAGATCGCCGAAGTTCCAAATTACCGCCGCCGACAGCCCTACATCAGTAGCATAAAACTGCAGCAGCGTCGTCCCTGCCGTCCATACGGAGCCGACGGCGATCCCGGCCAACACCACAACACCCGGTGAAAAGCTTCTCAGTCTGCCCAGTGCAAGAATCAGTAAAATGGATAAGGTCGAGAATAGGAAAGCCATCAGAGAGGTGGCGTATGGGTTCGTTCCTGCCGTATAGTTCGTAAGGTTGTTTCCGGTAGACAAAAATCCGCCTGCAAAGGCAATAATGGACAGGTTTGCCCCAAAGACCGCCGCATTAGACACGCCCAGCGTAGAAGGCGACGCCATGGGGTTATTCAACGTAGTCTGCATAATGAGACCGGAAGCGGACAACCCGGCCCCTGCAATTATGGCGGCCAGGATCCTGGGAATGCGAATATTCCAGATAATCCGATTGTTTCCGGCCGTGCTTTTTCCCGCCAGCGCCGCCAGACATTCGGACACCTCCATTCTGGACGGTCCAATCAACAGGCACACAAACGCGAGAATAAAAACGGCAATCGCCAAGATCAAAATAACGGCAGGTTTTCTCTTTTTTTTCATGCCGGATTCCTCCTGTAATCGGCCGGTAGTGTCAAGTCTTGCCCTGCTTTCCCGGCACATCACAAAAGCGCACAGCCCCTCCTTCAGAAAGGCCGTGCGCCTTCATGGCACACATGTATCATAAAAATCTGTAAATTTCATAATTCTGTAAAATTGCAAAATCTGAAAATATCAGCATAGACCGTAAAAAACGCTTCTGCGTTCTCAGCCGGCTTCCTGCCGGCCGCTTTGATGTACTTTATCATAATCGACATCCAAAGTCAAGAACGAAGAATCTCGTCAACGGCACTTTGTACCAACGTCGTTAGCGAAAGATCCGGAACCCCGGCAATAATATTGCCGCAATGATTGATCGGGATCAAAATACGTTTGGCCCTGCTTCGTCCGACTGCCGCTGCCATGGCTGTCGTAATCTCTCCCCACAGAGCGTCCGCAATGACGATCCCCACCGGACCAACAATAATATCTGCGCTTCTTGCCCCGACAATTACGGCATTTTCACCAGTTGCGGCATGATCTGCGCCTGCTTTGAGCATGGCGGACGTTGCCGTGCTGTTTGTTCCCACAGCCGTGACTACCGCATCCGCAACGCCCTGCTTGATCGCCGCCACCAGCTGCTTCCCGATCCCGCCGCCCTGGGCGTCAACAACCAAAACATTCATAGTCTTTCATGGCCTCCTTTTTTAGCGAATAAACATCGCATCCCCAAAACTGAAAAACCGATAACGCTCTCTGACCGCTTCCCGGTAAGCCGCCAGTACATTTTCTCTTCCCGCCAGAGCACTGACCAGCATCACCAGAGTGGATTCCGGCAGGTGAAAATTGGTAATCAAGGCATCCAGCACCTTAAAATGATACCCGGGATAAATAAAGATCTCCGTATTGCCGCTGCCGGCATGGACTTTTCCCTTATCATCCGCCGCGCTCTCCACGGTACGGCAGCTGGTGGTACCCACACAGATGATACGCCCCCCTGCCCGCTTCGTTTCGTTTATCTTCTCCGCGGCCTCCTCCGAGATCTGGTAATACTCCGAGTGCATAAGGTGATCCAGAACGTTTTCTTCTTTCACCGGCCGGAAAGTGCCCAGCCCCACGTGAAGGGTCACATAAGCAAGATTTACCCCTTCTGCCTGAATCTGATCCAGCAGTTCTTCGGTAAAATGCAGTCCCGCAGTAGGTGCCGCCGCAGAGCCCTCGTATTTGGCATAGACGGTCTGGTAGCGGTTTCTGTCTTCCAGCTTATGAGTGATATAAGGCGGCAGCGGCATTTCACCCAGTCGGTCCAGGACCTCTTCCCAGATCCCCTGATACTCGAAACGGATCAGGCGGTTCCCCTCTTCCACCGTCTCCAGTACCTGCGCCCTTAACAATCCGTCGCCAAAGCTTAAAAACGCACCGGGCCGGCACTTCTTTCCGGGCTTTACCAGTGTCTCCCAGACATCCGCCTCCCTGCGCTTTAAAAGCAGCACCTCCACATGGGCCCCGGTGTCCTCCTTTACGCCCAGAAGACGCGCCGGAATCACCTTTGTATTGTTCAGCACCAGGCAGTCCCCGGCCTTTAGATAATCCGTAATTTCCCGGAAAACATGATGGGACACTGCCCCAGTGTCCCGATCCAGCACCAGCAGCCTGGAGGCAGAACGGTCCTCCAAAGGATCCTGGGCGATCAGCTCCTGGGGCAGGTCAAAATAAAAATCGCTCTTTTTCAGAATCATCCCGAAATTATCCTTCACACTTGCAAAATTTAAATCTCACAGTTTTCAGCAAATACCTTATACCCGCGGTAGGCCTCGTATATATCCGCCTTGCTGGTAGCCTCCCAGGGAGCGTGCATGTTCAGCACCGGCACGCCGCTGTCGATCACATTCATGCCGTACAGCGCCAGGATATAGGCAATGGTTCCGCCGCCGCCCACGTCCACCTTGCCCAGCTCCGCGGTTTGATATGTCACTTTTTTATCGTCCAGGATCTTCCGCAGATGGGCAATATACTCCGCGTTGGCATCGTTGGAGCCGGATTTCCCTCTGGAGCCCGTAAACTTGTTAAACACCATGCCTGCGCCCAGCCAGGCCGCATTTTTTAACTCAAAACAGGAACGGAAATTAGGATCAAAGCCGGCGCTCACATCGGAGGACAGCATACAGCTTTTTGCCAGACATCTTCTGACATTCATCTCGCTGTATTCTCCGGTCAGGTTCATCAGCTCCGCCACCGCGTTTTCAAAAAACTTGGACTGCATACCCGTGGCACCTACGGAGCCGATCTCTTCCTTATCTACCAGGATACAGCAGACGGTCCTGTCCGTCTCCTTTAAATCCAGCATCGCCTTCAAAGAAGTAAACGCACAGACCCTGTCATCCTGCCCGTAGGCCAAAATCATACTGCGGTCAAAGCCGGCCTCCCTTGCTTTCCCTGCCGGAACCACCTCCAGCTCTGCGGAAAGGAAATCATCCTCTTCCATGTCGTAAGTCTTTTTCAGAATATCCAGCACGCCGGACTTTACAAGATACTTTGCCTTTTTCTTCCCTTCGTCTGTCTCTTTTTCTTCCTTGCCGAGAATAATCGGCTTAGAGCCCACAATCAGATCCAGGGCCTCGCCCTCAATCACCTTTGCCGCTTTCTTTTCCAGCTGCTCTCCTGCCAGATGGATCAGCAGGTCAGACACGAAAAACACGGGATCATCTTCGTTTTCACCGATGTTCAGCTCCACGGTAGTTCCGTCCTTCTTCACCACCACACCGTGAATGGCAAGAGGCAGTGTCACCCATTGATACTTTTTCACCCCGCCGTAATAATGAGTATCCAGATAGGCAAAGGTATTGTCTATGTCCTCAAACAGCGGATTCTGCTTGATGTCCAGTCTGGGGCTGTCGATATGAGCGCCCAGAATATTAATTCCTTCCGCCATGGGCTTTTTCCCTATCTGAAACATAACAATGGACTTGTTCATCCACACGCTGTAAACCTTTGCTCCCCTGCTTACCTGCACCCCCTGCTTCACCAGGCTCTCCAGTTCCTGATAGCCCTGGGCTTCAATGGTATTGACGATGGTATCAATACACTCCCGCTCCGTTTTACCGTTGTCCAGGAATTCCCTGTACTCCTTACACAGCTTTTCCAGCTTTTTCTCCTGCTTTCCGTCATAACTTTCCCACGCACATTTTTTTAACATAAGTTTTTCTCCTTTATCAGCTTCTTAAGTCAATATCCAGATGATATTTCAAGTTCTTTAGGATCTTCTTTACAAAGCGGTCTACGGAATCCGCTTCGAACGCCTCCTCTCCGGGAAGGAATTGAATGGTAAATGCCATGCTCTTTTTATCCTGTGGAATCTGTCCGCCCTCATATACGTCAAACAGCTTAATATCCCCCACATGGGAGCAGGCATTCCGAATTACCTCTTCCACCTGTCCGCAGGTGACCTCCTTTCCCATCACAAGAGCCAGATCCCGCTTTTCCTCCGGGAATTTGGGAAGCGGCGTAAATACCTCCTTCTTGTCACACAGCGCAGACAGCTTTTTCAGGTCCAGCTCCAGCAGGTAAGCGTCTGAGCGCAGATCCAGATCCTCCGCCACCTCATAGGCTACCTTGCCAAGATACCCCACCTTTTCTCCCTCGCAGAGAATGTCGGCTGCCTGGTGAAGATGCAGGAACGGCTTTACCGCCGGCTCATAGACAAAGTGCCCGAACATCGTTTCCGCCAGCCTCTCCGCCATGCCCTTTAAGGTAAAGAAGCTCTCCTGCTCTCCGAAAATGCCGATACAGAGCGTGTCCCGCTCATCCGGATACTCCTTTAAGGGCAGCTCGCCGGGAATAAAGATTTTCCCCACCTCGAACAGCCTTCCCGCAAGATTTCCCTTCTTCTGATTCCTGGCCACGGCGTTCAGCATGGATGCTGCCAGCGTAGTACGCATCAGGGAAAGATCTTCATTAATCGGATTTAAAAGGCGGATCGCCCTGCGTTCCGGAGCATCAGCAGGCAGCCGAAGCAGATCCAGATCCGACGGAGAAATAAAGGAATAATGAATGCACTCATAGGCCCCAATACTGCACAAAAACCTCTTTAGCTTCAGTTCCTTTTTCTGCTCGCCGCTTTGGCCCCCCATGGTAACCTTTGCCTCCGACAGGAACGTGGGCACCACATGCTCATAACCATACATGCGGATAACCTCTTCCGCCACATCCTGATAGCTCTCCATATCCTCTCTGTAAGCCGGTACCTGCAGAATCAGTTCGTCACCGTTGATAGCCGGTGCAAACTGCAGGTTTTTCATGATGTGCAGAATTGCCTCATCCGGCACCTGAATTCCCAGCACCTCATTTACCTTTTTCACACTGACCCGCATTTCCTTAGGCTCTACGGAATTCCCGGTGTTCACATCCACATGAGTACAGGACACCTTACCGCAGTGAAGCTCTTCGATCAGATGCAGCGCCCTTTTCATGGCATGAATCGTGGCATATTCATCCACGCCCTTTTCATATTTTGCGCTGGCATCCGTACGCTTTCCCAAAGCCCTGGAGGTCTTACGGATATTGTCCCTGACAAATTTTGCGGACTCAAACATCACTTCCTCTGTGGTATCACGGATCTCGGAATTTAAGCCTCCCATAACGCCGGCAATAGCCACCGGCTTTACGCCGTCACAAATTACCAGGTTATTGGAATTTAAGGTATACTCTTTGGCATCCAGAGTGATAATTTTCTCTCCCTCTGCCGCTCTCCGCACCCGGATGGCATTGCCCTCCAAATAGTTGCAGTCAAAAGCGTGCATGGGCTGCCCCATCTCCAGAGACACATAATTTGTTATATCCACAATATTGGAGATGGGCTCCTGCCCCACTAAAGCCAGTCTGCGCCGCATCCACAGCGGTGATTCGCCGATCTTTACATCATATACATAATGCCCGATATATCTGGGGCAGAGATCGGGAGCATCTACGGTG
>CAZAMX010000065.1:0-9575 GCA_964486095.1 uncultured Acetatifactor sp.
GGGCGTATTGTCACCCCTTGCCTGTGCTTATGCCAGGGCCAGAGGGGCGGACAGAATGTCTTCCTTTGGGGATTTTATTGCATTGTCAGATGTCTGCGACGCAGATACGGCCAGGCTCATCAAGAGAGAGGTGTCTGACGGAGTGATTGCCCCCGGCTATACGGAGGAAGCGCTGGAGCTTTTGAAATCCAAGAAAAACGGAAACTATAACGTGATTCGGATTGATCCTGCTTACGAGCCCGCGCCTGTGGAAAAAAAGCAGGTTTATGGCATTACCTTTGAGCAAGGGAGGAACGAATTGGATATTAACGGGGGTCTGCTATCCAATATCGTTACCGAAAACAAAGAGATACCGGAAGAAGCGCTGATCGACATGAAGATTGCGCTGATTACCTTAAAATATACCCAGTCAAATTCCGTTTGCTATGTGAAGGGAGGCCAGGCCATCGGCATCGGGGCAGGGCAGCAGTCCCGGATTCACTGCACCAGACTGGCAGGGCAGAAGGCGGATAACTGGTTCTTAAGACAGTCCCCTCAGGTTATGGGACTGCAGTTCGTGGACGGTCTGGGAAGGGCGGACAGGGACAATGCCATCGACGTGTATATCGGCGACGAGTATATGGATGTGCTGGCAGACGGAGTCTGGGAACGGACCTTCCGGGTAAAGCCTCCTGTGTTCACCAGAGAGGAAAAAAGAGCGTGGTTGGACCGGATGCAGGAGGTTACCCTTGGTTCCGACGCCTTCTTTCCCTTTTCGGACAACATAGAGAGAGCGCATAAGAGCGGGGTAAAATATATTGCCCAGCCCGGCGGTTCCGTCCGAGATGACGCCGTGATTCAATGCTGTGACAAGTACGGGATGGTGATGGCGTTTACGGGAATCAGACTTTTCCACCACTAAAGGACAGTAATACGGAAACAATTTTATGTATGTGCGCGGGCATAGACAGCACGGAAACGCAGGTAAATATGAGACTTTCAGATCTTGAAGTGTATGATAAAATTACGATTCAATGTCATGACAATCCGGATGCGGACACACTTGCAGCCGGTTATGGCCTGTATTGCTATTATCAGAGTAAGGGCAAGGACGTTCGGCTGGTCTACAGCGGCAGAAACAAGATCCAGAAATCTAATCTGACATTGATGGTGGAGAAGCTGAAGCTGCCGGTGGAATATGTCAGTGTGGGAACGGGTGAGGTTTTGTACGTGGAAGGGCTGCTGCTGACGGTGGACTGCCAGTTCGGCTCCGGTAATGTGACAGGTATTTCTTCCGAAAATGTGGCGATTATCGATCACCATCAGCTGGAGAAAAACGCCATAGCCCAAAGTATTATCAATCCCAACCTGGGGAGCTGTGCCACGCTGGTGTGGAAGCTGCTTCGGGAGGAAGGGTTTGATGTAAACAATGACGAGACGCTGGGAACTGCCCTGTACTATGGATTGTATACGGATACCAACCAGTTTTCGGAGCTGTATAATCCCCTGGACATGGATATGCGGGAAGCGGTAAAGGTGGATAAAAGCTTGATTACCCTGTTTCGTAATTCCAATTTATCCCTGCGGGAGTTAGAGATTGCCGGAATCGCCATGATCCGTTACAGCTACAATGACGATTATGAATTTGCGGTGATTAAGTCTCAGCCCTGTGACCCCAACATTTTGGGGCTGATCAGCGACTTTCTGTTACAGGTGGATGCCATTAAGTCCTGCGTGGTGTTTAACGAGGTGAACGACGGATATAAATTTTCGGTGAGAAGCTGTATCCGGGAAGTCAATGCCAGCGAGCTGGCGGCCTTCCTGTCAGAAGGGATCGGCTCCCGCGGCGGACACTACGAGAAGGCCGGCGGGGTTATCAGCTTAAAGCTCTATGAGGAGCATTATCCAACCCTACATACGGAAGGATATTTTAACAATCGGATGACCCAGTATTTCGACAGCTTTGAGCTCATCTATGCAAACGACTATGAGGTGGATCTAAGCAACATGAAAAAGTATGTAAAGCGAAAGATACCCGTTGCATGTGTCAAAGCGGATGAGGTGCTTCCTGTGGGTACACCTGTAACCATCCGTACCCTGGATGGAGATATTGACCTGACGGTGGAAGAGGATCTTTATGTCATGATCGGTATTAAAGGAGAGGTCTACCCCAATCGCAGGGAAAAATTTGCAAAGGCGTACAGGATGCTGGACGAGACCCATGACAGGAGTGAGTATATTCATGACACCGAGTATGTCCCTGTGATCAAAAACCGCTTAAACGGGCAGGATATGCTGCTGACGGATTATGCCCGCGGATGCGTTCCCACAGGGGAGGTTTACATTTACGCAAGGCCTTTGGAAAAGGGAGTGAAGGTATTTACGGAATGGGACAAACAAAAATATATGCTGGGCAGGCCGGGAGATTATCTGGCTGTCCGCTGTAATGATCTACATGACATTTATGTGGTAGAGAAGGACATTTTTGCAAGGAGCTATGACGAAATACAAATATGAAGAAATACAGATATGACGCTTTTATCAGCTACAGGCACACGGAATTAGACAGATTTGCCGCAGAAAACCTCCATCGTCAAATGGAGGCTTTTCGCTTACCCGGAAAGTTGTCCGGAAAGACAGGAGAACGTACGAGGATAGAGCGGGTGTTCCGGGACAAGGATGAGCTTCCGCTGACCAATAATCTGGAGGATCCCATCATGGAGGCGCTGGCGGAATCGGAATACCTGATTGTGATCTGTTCGCCCAGGCTTCGGGAGTCCCTGTGGTGCCGTAAGGAGATCGAGACCTTTATCCGCATGCACGGGCGGGAAAAGGTGCTTGCCGTACTGATAGAGGGAGAGCCGTCAGAATCCTTTCCGGAGGAATTACTGTATGTGGAAGAGGATGTTACCGGGCCGGATGGCAGCGTGAGCAGGGTCCGGAAGGCTGTGGAGCCTCTGGCGGCGGATATTCGGGGCGGCAGCAGGCGACGTATATTAAAATGTCTGAAAACGGAAAAGCTCCGGCTGCTGGCTCCCATGTTTTCCTTAAATTATGACGATTTAAGACAGCGGCACAGAGAGCGGAGAATGAAGCGGATTCTTGGGGGCTCGCTGGCGGCGGCCGCTGTTTTTTTGTGCTTTGGTACTTTCAGCACGGCAATGGCTCTTAAGATACAAAACCAGAACAGGCAGCTGGAAGCACAGAAAGACCGGCTGGAAACCCAGAGGGATCAGCTGGAGGAGCAGGCGGCGCTTCTGCAGGAGCAGTCAGACGAGATCAGGCAGCAGAATGAGTCACTGCTTAAGGAACAAGCGCTGAACCTGGCGGAGGAATCCCTGCGCCTTTTGGCGGCAGGTGACCGGATTGGAGCCATACAGACGGCGATTCAGTCCCTGACGGAATACGAGGGAATCAAGCTTCCCTTTACTACCCTGGGGGAATATGCGCTGACGGAAAGCCTTCATGTATATGACAGCGGAGCTTATATCAAGCCCAAACTCCAAATGAAGTCAGAGGGGATCATTCGGGGAATGAGGGTATCCCCTGACGGAGAAAGGCTGCTTACCTGTGATGATACCCATGTACTCAGTTTGTGGAATATTGCCACAGGCAGCAGGCTTTGCATGATAAATGGTGTAGGCTCATTCCTTGCGGATGAGAATAGTTTTTGCTTTCTGGATAATGAGCGGATCGCTTATTTGGATGAGGCAGGCAGCATTATGGTTTATGATTGGCAGAAAGAGGAATCCCGGTGTTTTTTAGAGAAAGCCTCCTGCAGGGCAATAGAAGTATCCGGAAATCTGCTGGCAGCGGAATGCGGCAGCGCGATACAAATGTACCGGGCGGACACTCTTGAGTATCTGGGAGATTATGTGACGGAGAATGTCTACGGATTCAGCGGAAATCTTTTTGTTGACGGAGAAGGGAAGATCGCGGCCTTTCAGGAGTTTGCGGAAAAGGACGGGGATTGGAACAGCCCCAGAAGGCTTGTTTTCTGGAATACGGAGACCGGAAAAATCATTAAAATGCCGCCGCAGGACGGCTGGGTAAAAGCAGTCCGCTATGTTGGCAACACTGCCTATGTGCTGTGCAATGATGCGGACGAGAGCTATACATATACAGAGGCAGTTCTCACGGCATGTAATGTGGATACAGGAGAGATCCTCTGGACAAAGCTGTTTGCTGACTGCAGCGGAAGTGCCCTGTTTCAGCCGGGCACAGATGAAAACGGCAGGATTCTGGTGGCAACCACGTATGACGTATGGCTTGTAGATCTGGAGGACGGAAGGGAAGCGGCCAGATTTTCCATGGGGAGCAGTGTAGCCGGAGGGGAGACTATTTCCAACGGAAATATTTATATTGTATATACAAGAAACGGAGAATATCATTCTATCCTGACCGATAAGCTGACGGATTATGTGGCAGTGGGACGTTTCCAAAGCCATTCTCAGAACGTGAAGGAGTTTATAGGCTGTAATGGCGGATGCCTTGTGCTGCCTTATCAGGACAATAAGGTGACATATTACACTTATTCGGGAAATCCGTCCTTTGAGGCGCTTGAAAAGGAGGCTGAGCCGGTTCGGGAAGAATATCTGATGATGAACGAGGCCGAGGAATTTGCGGAACAAAACGGGCTGTTCATGCCCGCGTTGGCAGAGTATGTATTTTACAGCGGGGATAAATCACTGGTTTATGTCTGCTACAGTGACGAGACGCTGAGGATTTATGACGCCCTGACCTTTACTCTCAAGTCAGAACTGGCCCTGAAATCCTCTTATGCCAGCTGCGAGATGGGAAAGGATGAGCAGGGAAATCGTTTTGTGGGGGGAGGCAGCTGCGGTTATATGCTGAGCCCCGATCTGGAGCTTCTGGCAGTGATAGAAAATCTTTGGGCAGTGGATTTCGACAGGAATCTGCTGATCGTGAAGGATCGCAAGGATGAGCAATACGGAATTCCTGTTTATACGGTAGAAGAACTACTTGATAATGCCCGCAGATATGTGCTATCATGTAACTATTCGGAGTCAGGTGAATCTGCCTTTGAATAATGGGATATAGAAGACAGGGAAAGACAGGGAAAGACCATATGAACGAAACGGAATCCAAAAATTTTATTGAGGCGATCATTGATAAGGATCTGGCGGAGGGTGTCTATACATCCGTGCATACGCGTTTCCCGCCGGAACCCAACGGGTATTTGCATATCGGGCATGCAAAGAGCATACTTTTAAATTATGGACTGGCCAGAAAATACAACGGAAAATTCAATATGCGCTTTGACGATACCAATCCCACCAAAGAGGATATTGAGTTTGTGGAATCCATCAAAAAGGATATTCAGTGGCTGGGGGCTGACTGGGAGGATAGACTGTTTTTTGCTTCCGATTACTTCGGACAGATGTATGAAGCGGCAGTAAAGCTGATCCGGAAGGGAAAGGCTTATGTGTCTGATTTGTCGGCGGAGCAGATAAAGGAATATAGAGGAACCTTTACGGAGCCCGGAAAAGAGGATCCCGGCAGGGAGCGTTCCATGGAAGAAAATCTGCAGCTGTTTGAGAAGATGAAAGAAGGAAAGTATGCCGATGGGGAGAAGGTTTTAAGAGCCCGTATCGACATGACCTCTCCCAATATTAATATGCGGGATCCGGTCATATATCGGGTGGCCCATATGACTCATCACAATACGGGTGATACCTGGTGCATTTATCCCATGTATGATTTTGCGCATCCTATAGAGGATGCCATCGAGGGGATCACCCACTCGATCTGTACCATGGAATTTGAGGATCACAGACCTCTTTACGACTGGGTGGTGCGGGAGCTGGAATATCCCCACCCGCCTAAACAGATCGAGTTTGCAAAGCTGTATCTGAAAAATGTGGTGACAGGGAAAAGATATATCAAAAAGCTGGTACAGACCGGGATTGTGGACGGCTGGGACGATCCCAGGCTGGTTTCCGTTGCGGCTTTGAGACGCCGGGGCTTCACGCCGGAGTCAATCAAAATGTTCGTGGAAATGTGCGGCGTGTCAAAGGCAAATTCCGTAGCGGATTATGCGGCGCTGGAGTACTGCATCCGCGAGGACTTAAAGGCAAAGGCTCCCCGCTATATGGCGGTGCTGGATCCGGTGAAGCTGATCATTGACAATTATCCGGAAGGGCAGACGGAGCTGCTGGAGGGAGTGAATAACCCTGAAAATGAAGGTCTTGGCACCAGGGAAATACCTTTTGGCAGGGAGCTGTATATCGAGAGGGAAGACTTTATGGAGGTGCCTCCGAAAAAATATTTCCGTATGTTCCCCGGCAATGAGGTCCGTCTGATGAATGCCTACTTTGTTACCTGCACGGGCTGCGTTAAGGATGAGGACGGCAATATCACGGAGATTCACTGTACTTACGATCCGGCTTCCAGGGGCGGGAACAGTCCTGACGGCAGGAAGGTGAAGGGAACAATCCACTGGGTGGCAGCCGGGACGGCGATTCCGGCAACAGCGCGGTTGTATGAAAACCTGATCGATGAAGAGGCGGCCAACGAGAAAGGCTCTATTTATGATGAAGACGGCGAACTGTATCTCAATTCCGGATCGCTGACCGTAAAGGAATGCTTTTTAGAGCCTGCGTTTGCGGGAGCGGCGGAGTATGACAGATTTCAGTTTGTGAGACAGGGGTTTTTCAGTGTGGATCCCAAGGATTCCACGGCTGACCACCTGGTATTCAACAGAATTGTTTCTTTGAAGAGCTCCTTCGTGTTGCCGAAATAAGGAAAACGAAGGATAAAACAAATAGAAAAGAATTGAAAGGTGAGGAGATTAACATGAGTATTTTATCAGGACTTGGGGACTTTGGCCTTGGCGGATTGGAAGGAATGGACATTTTTGAAGAGGAAGAGAAGGAAAATAAAAAGAAAGCCGCGGCGGCAGAGCCTCCCAAGGTAGAAGAAAAGGATCTGATCTACGAAAAGAGCTTTACCTGCCCGGTCTGTGGCGAAGAGTTTTCCTCAAAAATCATGAAGACAGGAAAAGCGAAGCTGCTGGGGACGGATCTTGATCTGCGTGCGAAATATGAGGGGATCGACTCCGTGAAATATGACGCGCTGCTTTGTCCTGCCTGCGGATATACGGCACTGACAAGGTATTTCAACAGTATCGGCAGCGCTCAGGCGAAGCTGATCAAGGAAAAGATCAGTACCAGTGTGCGCGTGACAAAATATGACGACGAGGTATACAGCTATGAGCAGGCATATGAACGGTTCCGGTTGTCTCTTATCTGCGCAGTGGTGAAGAAGGCAAAGGCCAGTGAAAAAGCATTTATCTGCTTAAAGAGCGGATGGCTGATGCGTGGCTGGAGAGAAAGTCTTCAGGAGAGCGGCGGTGACGCAAAAAAGATCGAGGAACTGTTAAAGCAGGAGGAAGAATACCTGCAGAATGCCTATAAGGGATTTGTAGAGGCCAGACAGTCAGAAAGCTTCCCCATGTGCGGCATGGATGAAATGACCATAGATTATCTGGTGGCTGTGCTGGCGATGAAGCTTGGAAAGTATGATGTGGCAAGCCGTCTGGTATCCTCCATCCTTGCTTCGTCCATGGCAAATGCCCGCATGAAAGACAAGGCAAGGGATTTAAAAGAGCAGATCATAGCGGAGATGAAAAAGGCCGGACACTGAAAATATGTACGATATGACAATTCGCTTACAGGCGGGAGGTATTTGCCTGTACGAACAGATTTATGAACACATAAAAAGAGAAATCAGGGATGGGAAGCTTCTTGCAGGGGAGAGGCTTCCCTCCACACGTTCTCTGGC
This sequence comes from uncultured Acetatifactor sp., assembly GCA_964486095.1. GTDB lineage: Bacteria > Bacillota > Clostridia > Lachnospirales > Lachnospiraceae > Acetatifactor. The sequence goes on from CAZAMX010000065.1 coordinate 7,783, forward strand.
GGAATACCTGCAAGTGGCCAGGAGTACGGTGGATTACGCCTACGGGCAGCTTTTGGATGAAGGGTATATTGAGGCCAGGCCCTGCCGGGGGTACTTTGTCTGTCCTCTTGATGAGCTGATGCAGCTGGAGGATGGCGGCGGAAGGGCGGAGGCATTCCCGGGGGAAAATGCTTTCTGCGGAAAGAAAGCCTTCTCAACAGAGGGGACGGAAGCAATAAGAAATGACGCTGCGGGCAGCGGGAACTTTGTCTGTGATTTTTCCCCCCATGAGATAGATATGTCGGGATTTCCCTTCGGCATCTGGAAAAAAATAACAAAGAACATTCTCACAGACGCGAACAGCGATTTGTTTGCAAGGGGGGAGCCGCAGGGAGACCGGGAGCTTCGGCTGACAATCAGCCGGTATCTACATTCATCCAGGGGAGTGAACTGCAGCCCGGAGCAGATTATTGTGGGAGCCGGAAATGATTATCTTCTGCTTTTGCTGGAAAAGCTGCTGGGCAGACAGGTGCGCATTGCCATGGAAAATCCCACCTATCTTCGATCCTTCCGCATCTTAAAATCCTTTTCTTATCAGGTGGTGACTGTGGACGCGGATGAGAACGGTATGCAGGTGGGACAGCTGGAGCAGGAAAATGTCAGCGCCGTTTACTGTATGCCATCCCATCAGTTTCCGTCGGGAACCGTCATGCCGATTGGCAGGCGGATTGAGCTTTTAAAGTGGGCGTCTAAAGGGGCGGACAGATATATTATAGAAGATGATTATGACAGTGAATTTCGCTATCACGGCAAGCCGATACCGGCGCTGCAGGCTACGGACGAGCATGGGAAGGTGATCTATCTGGGCAGCTTTTCCAAGGCCATTGCTCCGGCTATCCGCATAAGCTTTATGGTGCTGCCAAAGGCACTGCTGGAAAAATACAGGCAAGAGCTGTTTTTTTATTCCTGCACCGTTTCAAGGATTGACCAGAGCATATTGAACGAATTTATCAGAGACGGTTATTTTGAACGGCATTTAAACCGCATGAGAAAAATTTACCGGGCCAAGCACGAGCTGCTTTTGGAAGAACTGCGGCCGTTTAGGGAAAAATTTACGGTGACCGGCGAAAATGCCGGCCTGCATCTTCTTCTGACGGCAAAGGGAGCTGTCGGGGAAGAGGAATTGGTTGCGGCGGCGGCCGGAGTGGGAGTGAAGGTATACGGGCTTTCCGGGAACATGGCAGAAACCCCGGGGCAGAGAAAAAAAACTGTAACGGCCACTGTACTGATGGGATTCGGCGCCTTAAAGCATGAACAGATCAGGGAAGGAATCAGACGTTTAAAGGAAGTATGGTTAGAGTGAGAAGGGAATGAAGATTTTCTAAGCGGTCAAAGTACTTCCGCTAAGAAAATCTAAGTCATTCCGGAAAGAATCTCAAGGCGAACAAGTTCGCCTGACGATTCTTCCCGGAATGACCTTGCGCTTTGGTTTCATGGATTGTTTGTGCCGCTGAAAGCGGTATGCCATTCACGGATTCCGCCAGGATCAATTATCACTGATTGCGGGCTCTTCCTCGGAGCCGTCTTCCTCGTCAAAGAATTCTTCCACATTTTCAATGGCATCGTCAGCTTTGCCGTCAGCATTTTCCACTGAATCCTTTAAGGGGGTAAAGCCGTCTTTCTGCGATGAATCCCCCTCTGCTGCAGATTCTGCTTTCTCGGATCCGGCATCGGGAGTCAGGGACACATAATTGTGTGACTCTTCGCTGAAATCATCGTAATCTTCATCTTCGTCACCGTTAAACTCTACTGAG
>CAZAMX010000066.1:0-3858 GCA_964486095.1 uncultured Acetatifactor sp.
TAAGTGCCCTCAGTATCCGGGCTGGGCGGGCGATAAAAGAGAGGGCTGACGGCGCAGGGAGAATGACCGTATGAAAGTGAAGGGCGGAAGCCGTGAAATTGTATTGAAAGTGCTCAAGGTACTCCTGGCAGGGCTGACGGCACTTGCTTTTATAAAAGCGATTTGGGTGAGTCTGGACATAGATGAGTCCTATGCCGTGGCCCTGGGCTACCGATTGGTAAGAGGCGACAGGCTGATGCGGGATATGTGGGAGCCTCATCAGTTCAGTGCGCTCATTGCAGCTTTTCTGGCGGCGCCGTATATTTGGATTCGTGGTAATACGGAGTATCTGGTGATCTGGTTAAGGATTGCCGGAGCGTTGGTTCATCTGGGGTTGGGACTGCTTTTGTACAGACGGTTGAGAAGCAGTGTAAGCAGCTTTTCCGCTTATATGATAATGCTTCTGCATTTGAATTATCTGCCCAAGTGGATACAGATGCCGGAATTTGAATTGATACATTACTGGTGCCTGCTGGGCATATTCCTGGCGCTGCATGCTTACTATACGGGCGGCGGAAAGGGCAGGGTTCTGCCTGTTGCGGCAGGATGTTTTTATGTGTGCAGTATTTTGTGTTACCCCACCATGTTCATACTGTATCCTTTTTATATTTTGTTCATGTGTCTGCTGGAAAGGCAGTACTGCCGGGTGTCCGGAAGGAAGGTTTTTAAGAGCTGCTGCTTATTTACCGGAGGGGCGCTTCTGACGGGGACGGCGCTTCTGGCTTATTTATTCAGTTATATGTCCTTTGGCGATTTCCGCCGGTATTTGTCATATATTTTCTTGGATACCTCCCATGGAGTTTACACCATGAGCGAAAAATGGGCCATGTATCTGGCGCAGATTCAGGAGCAGTGGAAGGATTATGCAGGCAGTCTCCTGGCCGCGGCGGTAATCCTCTTAGTTCTCTGGGGGCTGTACCGGATGATTCTCAAGGTCGGCAGGCGGCAGAAAGAGGAAAAGAGCAGCTTGCTTGAAAGGAAAGGGGTATTGAAGCTGCTTTTGGCGGTGCTGCTGCTGGCGGGACTGTTGATGCAGCTTGAGGCGGCTTTTGGGTGTCTGCTTCATGATGAAAACCAGTTTTATCTGCAGGCCCGTTATATTGCGGTGCTTCTGCCTGCAATGGTTATAGGAATTCGTTACCGCAGGCGTATGGGGTTATGGCTGTATCTGTGTGTCATTCCCGGTTTCCTGTCTGTGGCGGCAGTGCTTTTCCTGACAAATATGGATACGAATACCACATATGCAAAAGGTTTTTTAGGGGTATTGGGGAGTCTGCTGATTTTCCGCCAGTATGCCTGTGAAAATTTGCAAAGCACACGTTGGGAAAAGCTTTTTTCCCTGCTGCAAGGCGGGCTGGAGTTCGGTATGCTGGCGGCGCTTTTGGTATGCCGTCTGGTGTTGATCCGGGTGTCGGGATGTCTGCCTGTCACGGTGCTGGCGCCATTGGAGAAAATGGAAGCAGGACCCGAAAAGGGTATCTATGTTTTGGCCGATACTGCAGAGGTCTGGAATGATAATTACAAAGAGGTGGATAAGTATATAGACAGGGAGGATCAAGTTCTGTATATCGGAGCGGAAAGTCTTGCCTATGTGGGGATGGAGGCTGTGCTGTCCACCCCTTCCACGCTGGGTACGGTGGTGTATAATGAAATGTTTTTGTACTATTATGAAGAGCATCCGGACCGCATCCCCGACGTGGTGGTATTTGATAAGACCTTTGGAGAAAATCCGGCGTATTCTCTGACGTATGCCCTTTCTGTCCAAAGCGGAGAGCTGTTCCGGTGGGTGGAAGAAAATTATGGGGATGAGCAGGTCATCGAGACGGAGCATCTGATGATCCTCAAAAAGCGGCAGGAGCAATGAGCAGGGGGCGGTATCAATTAATTTAAGGCGCAGGGAGAAAAGAGAATGAATACATACTGGTCACAATATGTACAAAAAACAGAAGAGCTTTATTTATCCAGGAGCTTGAAATTCCATCAGGGAAATATGGATCAGTGGATAGATGCCATGCAGCTGCGTGACGGAATGAAAATTCTTGAAGTAGGCTGTGCAGGCGGACTCCTTTGCCATCGGCTGAAAGAGCGGCTTCCCGGGGCAGAGCTTACAGGCGTTGACCTTGATACCGGGCATATTGACTTTGCCAGGAGGAAAGCCCGGGAATTAAAGCTTCAATGCAGTTTTGCGGAAGGAGATGCGACGCGGCTTCCCTTTGAGGACGGTCTGTTCGACGTCTGTTATTCTCATACGGTGATAAATTTCTGTGACCCGGAGAAATTTGTGGGGGAGCAGTACCGGGTATTGAAGCCCGGGGGCAGAATCGTCATCATGAACGTTTATCAAAGGGGCTTTAAGCCGGAAGAATGGATACCCACCGACGATTGTGAGGAAAAGGAATTATTTGATAAGGTCTGGGCGGCGGCTTCTGACAATCAAAACAGCCGGATTAAGCGATACGAGGATCGACCGGAAAAATACTTTGTTCATCTTGCCGAGCAGGGATTTGAGAATCTTTCCATAGATGCCGTGGCCTCCGTGAGCTATGCCCCGGATTGCTGGAATATCAGTGATGAGCTGGCACGGGCGCAGATCAACGAGGATCGGGTATCGGAGTTAAGCAGTGTGGAGAAGGCTTACGCGATGGCTCCCAATGCTCTTAGCAGGGAAGAGCATCAAACGCTGCTGGATATGATTAACCGCAGATACGACAGGAGGATTTTACAGTACGAAAACGGGGAGAAGGACTGGGAGTTTCGTATTGCAACCACGGTACTGATCAGCGGCACGAAAAGGTGCTGATAAAGCGCGGATTACATAAAGGGGGTATCATATGCTGTTTGATCAGTACTATTTGTTCCGGGCAACAAACGAAGAAGCAGACCGATTTTATAAAAATTTTGAAATGGCAGAGCTGAGCCAGGTTCCTGTTTTGCGGAAATACCTGGAGGGAATGTGAAAAAGGAGGATAAAATGGGAAAAAAGATCGAGGTAATACCGTATTTGTCATTTAAGGGAGACTGTGAAGAAGCATTAAATACCTATATCAAGGCTTTTGGCGGCGAGATTCATTATATGTCCCGCTGGTCTGAGAGTACCCCTGATGTGACGCCCGGGCAGATTGGAAAAGTAATGCACGTGGAATTCGTGCTTGGCAGTACCCATATGGCAGCGGGGGATTCCTTCGACGGCAGGGGAGTGAACACGGATATTAAGCTGATGATTCACATGGATTCAGAAGAGGAAGCTATACATACTATATCCGTATTAGCAGAGGATGGGGTGATTCTTTCCCCGTTAAAGCCGCACCCTGAGCCGGATGACGGAGGCTGTGGCTCTCTAATAAAGGACCGCTTTGGTTATATCTGGATCATTACATGCCCAAATCCGGCAAAGCGGTAAATGGGATGATAAAAAGGAATGCACAGGCGGCGGCTCCCGAAATCAGGGAGTATGCCGCCTGTGCATATTGTGCCAGGAAATTGTCATTTGTCCGTTGATGGTAGAGATACCGATGACATTCCGGGAATAAGAGACTGCGGGAGGAACAAAAATAATATTTTGGATTTGGCAGTTTCCGTAAACAGCAGGTATTTCCAGCTTTGTTAAATTGGTAATGCCCAGACCTCTTTTGTTTTTCCCGATATAACGCATTATTTTTGCGGTCTGTTCGGCTAACGGGTTCGTGAAGCAGCCGTGGGTCTGCAGCAGAACGGCGTCTATTAATGTCATTGGGAGGCCGGCAAGGAACTGCAGGACAAATAGCTTTTTTTCCTCTAATGTCTTGTTTATTTTATTGTGAACCTGCAGCGCATTTTCAG
>CAZAMX010000066.1:3868-9505 GCA_964486095.1 uncultured Acetatifactor sp.
AAAAGTCTTTTTCACATTATATTGATACTTTATGCTGATGCCGGAGGTGAGATTGGACATGGATTCATCTCCGCGCTCCCGAATGCTGACAGGTATTCCTACCTCACATTTTTCCCGGTATTTTTGCAGAAACTCCGTGACAAGATAACTGTTGACGGAGCAGCCGATCTGCCGGGACTTTTCGATGATCCGTGCTGTTTCGGCAGCGGACAGCGTCTTAAGCTCAATGTCGGAATAAGCGTTCTCCCAATACCTGTGATGCAGTGTATAGTAGTCCTGCCAGGTAAAGCAGCAGTTTTTCCATTTGCGTTTGCAATAGCGGACATATAGCTTTGCGGACAGGGGCAAAGGCGCCGAAAAGGAAGCCTCCGTAAGCAGGTTAAGGGGTTTAAGGGTAAGCGGAACGCCTGTGTAGGCGTTCATAATGTCCTTTATAAGGTATATGACGGATTTGCCGTCGCCTGCCAGATGATGCGCCATAATCATCATTTGAGTATCCGTGTGGTTTTGTATAATAAAGGTCCTGATGAGCTCTCCCCGGTCCAGGGCAAAGGGTTTCTTTTCGTTTTCCAGTACAAGCTCGGTCCAGGGTTTCGCGGAGATTGTAATTCCGCAGCCGGAAACAGGAAGCTTTTCATAGCGGGCAGAGCCGTGATCCAAAACAATTTTTGACATGGCAGCCTCATTTGCGCCGTATGCTTCCCTTATGGCAGCAGTCAGTCTGTGAGGGCAGATATTCCCTGTAATTTCAACGCACATGACAATGTACACATTGGGCTCAAATAAATTTACGCGTTCGGTTAAAATTTCCTTCATGTTTACTTTTCCCTCACAGATATTTTTTTATGCCGGAAAGCCAGATCTTCATGGTCAGCCTTTGGGGCAGCAGCTTTACGTTGAGATGCTGACATTTTACGTAAAAGGAACAGACGGACATATCCCTGCCCCTTTTGGCATCCCTTAATGCCTTCCGTACCACCCTTTCGGGCGCAATGATCCCCGGAAATCGTACCTTTTCCCCGTTTATTTCCTTCGACAGCATGTCCGTATCCACCCATCCCGGGCAGACTGCCGTAACGGTAATACCGGAGGGCTTCAGCTCTTGATTGAGGGCCCTGGAATAGCTGCGCTCAAAGGCTTTTGTGGCGGCGTATAAGTTTAGATAGGGAACGGGCTGGAAGGCGGACGCAGAAGAAATGTTAAGTATTCTTGCGTGCTTTTCCATAAAGGGAAGGCAAAGATTCGTCAGGACGGCAGGAGCCTTGCAGTTTAAATCTATTGTCTGCTCTATCTCTGAAAATGAGAACTCGCTTGAGGGCGCCATTTTTGCCATGCCGGCATTATTAACCAGCCAGAGAACTGTCGGGTTTTGGCCTGCCAGCAGGTCCGAAAAGGATCGTAGATCTGTGCTTTTTGTTAAATCCATACAAACAGGCCTGACCTTGTCGCCAAATTCGTTTTTCAGTGAAAGAAGCCGCTGCTCGTTTCTTCCCACTGCCCATATTTCGTCCAGGGCTTCTTTTGCCAGCTCCCGCACAAAGATTTGTCCCATTCCTCCGGAAGCTCCGGTTACGACAGCAATTTTAGTCATATATTTTTTAACCTTTCTTTTATTCATCCTTTAACAAAACACGGGCCAAGTCTGCCGCCGAAATCATTTCGTATCTGGTGGTAAACAATTTCTTGAGAGCGTAGAGATAGACTACGCCCCAGTAATAATCTGCCAGCTTCATGGGCATTCCGTTTGTAACGCTTCCTTCTTTTTGTCCCTGCCTGATAATTTTCTCTGTCAGCTGATATAATTCTGACTGATAGGAGGCCTCCGCAGAGGCGAAGTCCTTTTGCTCAAACATCAGCTGTGTACTCAAGGCAATCTTTGCCGCAAAAGCATCATCCTGGGTCAGCCTGCCGATAATGCTTTCGGAAAGCCGGAGTATTTTCTTTTTGGCGGATATAGGCAGGCGGCTTAAGCTTTTCAGGTCCTGTATATCCTTACTGCTGTTTGCCAAAGCAAAAATCTCATGAAACAGTTCTTCCTTTGATTTGAAATAAATATAGAGAGTGCCCTGGCCGATGCCGATATGCCTGGCCAGGTCGCTGATTTTTGTGCCGGCAAAACCGTTTCTGGCAAAATAGAGCATGGCAGCATGTATGATTTTCGAGCGGGTTTCCTCGCGGATTTCCCGGCAGCGTTCCTGAGACTTTGGCATTCTGCTACCTCTTTCTTATTTTATAATTTTATGAATGAATATTTCTTCATCAATCAAGAGCTTAGCAGAAATTTTATATCATGTCAACACAAAAAGGTTTTAAGGGGAGGTGAATCATGGTATAATAAACCTTATTCTAGGCAGGAAACGGCCGAATGGGGGTAGGTATCCATGCCGCAAATTAAATTTGTCGCCAAAGAACCGATAGACAGGGGATGGTCCTGCGATAAAAAGTATTGTGTTACCGCCGAGGACGGCAAAAAATATCTTTTGCGGGTTACCCCGGAAGGAAAAAGTGCAAGCCGCGAGGATATGTTCCGTATGCAAAACAAGGTGGCGTCTCTGGGGGTGCCCATGTGCAGACCGGTTGAATTCGGAAGGTGTGATGAGGGTGTTTACATTCTGCAGACCTGGATTGACGGCGATGACGCAGAGCAGGCAGTGCCCTTGCTTGCAGATTCACAGCAGTATGCCCTGGGGCTTGAGGCAGGCAGAATCCTGAAGCAGATTCACAGCATCCCGGCGCCGGAGGGGCAGCCGGATTGGGAAGAGCGCTTTAACGCTAAGGCAGATAAAAAAATCAGGATGTATCAGGAGTGCCCGTTAAAGTATGAGGGTGGACAGGCGTTTATCGACTACATAAATGCGAACAGGGAGCTTTTAAAAAACAGACCGCAAACCTTTCAGCACGGTGATTATCACATCGGCAATATGATGCTGGACAAGGGGAAGATAGTCATCATTGACTTTGACCGCTTTGATTTCGGTGATCCCTGGGAGGAATTCAACCGCATTGTGTGGTGTGCTTTAGCTTCGCCGCTGTTTGCCTCCGGTATGATCAACGGCTATTTTGACGGAGACGTGCCATTGGAGTTCTGGAAGCTGCTGGCACTGTATATTTCCAGCAACACCCTTTCTTCCCTTCCCTGGGCGATTCCTTTCGGTGAAGGGGAAATTGAAACCATGCGCAGACAGGGTAAAGAAATACTGGAATGGTATGACAATATGCAGAGAGTCATCCCCGGCTGGTATTTTAAAGGTTATTATCTGCAGGCTATTGACGGAATACCGTATAAGCTGAAGGCAGCCTTTGATTTTACGTTTTTAAGCCGATACGGAACGGTCTTTAGGATATTTGACGATCAGGATTCCGGCAATATCTGCTTTGGTACGGAAAAGGGGGGAGAAAGGTATTTTGTGAAATTTGCCGGTGCCCCTGCGGAAGCCTATGGCGGAGAGCCGGAAGAAGCCATAGAGCGGTTAAAATCCACGTTGCCCGTCTATGAAGCATTGCGGCACAGATGTCTCATTGAATTTGTGGAGGCCAGGGAAATCGGCGGCGGGTTTGCAATGGTTTTCAAGTGGGCGGATGGTGACTGTATGGGCAGAATGTATCCGGCTGCCCATCGCAGATTTATGCAGCTGCCTGTGGAAGAGAAGCTGCAGGTTTATGGGGATGTGCTGGATTTCCTGGAGTATGTGGCCCGTGAAGGGTATGCTGCCATTGACTTTTATGACGGCAGTATTTTGTATGATTTTTGCACGCACAGAACTGTTGTCTGCGACATTGACTTTTTCAGAAAGCAGCCCTGCGTCAATGATATGGGGCGGATGTGGGGCAGCTCACGCTTTCAGGCTCCTGAGGAATACCGGCTGGGCGCGGAAATAGATGAGGTTACAAATGTGTATACGGCCGGCGCTTTTGCCTTTGCTTTGTTTGGCGGATATTCCCGCAGCTTTGAAGACTGGCATTTAAGCGAGGCGCTGTTTCGGGTGGCGGCAAAAGCCACTGCAGAGGAAAAAGAAAGCAGGCAGCAGTCCATAAGACAGCTTAGGGCAGAGTGGGAGGACGCCTTATAAGGCGCCAGGGCGGCCGGAAAAGACATTGACCAAATCGGTAAAAGGAGAAGGCGATATGAAAAGAAAAGATATTATCAAAAATAACGAGATTTCTGCCATCTACGAATTTAATCTTGGCGGCTACCCTCAGAAGGTGATGATCGAGGGGAAGAGCAGGGATCTGCCCGTGGTGCTGGCTCTGCACGGTGGCCCGGGGACACCGATTCCCTTCTCCGCAGGCTGCAGAGGGATGTTTCCCGCATTTACGGATAAATTTCTCATGGTCTGCTGGGATCAGCTGGGCTGCGGCATCAATAACAGAGACATTGACGACACCTTTTCCATTGATTCTTTTGTGGGGATGACGGCGGATCTGATCCGGGAGCTGAAAAAGCTTTTTCCGGGCAATAAAATATATCTTTTTGCCACCTCCTGGGGGAGTATTTTGAGTGCCGGGCTGCTGGAGCGGCACCCGGAGCTTGTTGACGGCGCGGTGGTTGTGGGGCAGATCATCAGAAATGTGTTTTTTAATGATGAGGTTCTGGAGGGGTTAAGCAGGTCAAAGGTTCCGCAGCACAAGCTTGCCGCCATTCGAAACGCCGACGGGGAACATTTTACCCCAGGGGATCTGCAGCTGGTATCCTCCTGTCTGCGTAAGTATACGGATGCCTATCAGAACAAAAGCGGCAGACAGCCCGCAATGGGGAAAATGATTCTGGGGCTGTTGACCGGACCGGACTATTCCCTGCGGGACTTTAAGGCGGTTATGGTGAATGGTTATCGGAAAAATAATTCCCTCTGGAAGGAGATTTGTAAGCTGGATCTGTCCGCAACACTGCGGGCGGTGAAGGTTCCCTATCTTATTCTGCAGGGAGATACGGATCTCGTGACGCCCACCAGGTATGTGCAGGAGCTGGTGGCTGCTGCGGATAATGCCTGCCTGCAGTGCCGGGTGGTGGCCAATACCGGACATCTGCCCGGCGAGGCTATGATGGAGGAGTTGTATCAGGCACTGTTGGAGCTGACGGGGCGGTAAGAGATTTTCTTCCTTTCAGAACCTGTTTGATTCAGAATCAAAAAAGAGGTTGCGGGCGGGAAGGCCGGATGATAAGATAAATGAGACATGAAATGTTATTAAAAATATGCAGAACAATAGGAGGATTAAAGAATATGAAGAAATATGGTGAGAGTGCTGCCGTTGATTAGCAATGGCTGTACGATTTAAAAACGTTATAGCCATTGCCATTCCTGACAGTACGGTAAAAATAGGAGGGTATTATGAGCTATATTAGTGCAGAAGAGATTCTGCCCAGAGAGATTTTGGCTTCCGTGCAGCAGTATGTGGACGGACAGATGCTTTATATTCCGAGAAGAGCGGAAGAAAAGAGAATCTGGGGGACTGCTACTGAGACCAGAGAGAAGCTGAGATCTCGAAACGAAGATATGTATGCGAAGTTCTGTGAGGGAATGCCGGTGAAGGTACTGGCGGAAGAATATTTTCTCACCGAGAAAAGTGTGCAGCGGATTATCAGAAAAATGAAGCCCTCCGAAGGGAATGTAAACAGTAAGCCTTTGGGAGGGAAGCATG